>JBILEP010000083.1:0-7802 GCA_044352045.1 Cyanobium sp.
CCTGCTGAGTATTAAGATATCACTTCTAATCATAGCAGCGTCTTGGTGAAAGAGGGAGCAGGCCTTGGCGCCGAACGCCAAGATCAGAAGCGGGCAGGAAGAAAAAACTGATCAACATATTCACGGCCTGGATATCGATATACATAAGGCTGGCGAAGGATCCACGGCCGGCTGATATGGGTCGTGATTCGTTGAGGTGGATAGTTCATGGGATTCGGCTAACGCTATTTAGGTGGTTTCCGAGACCGACCATACGTATCCTCCTGCTTTCCGTGAACCACTTGATCATAGCGAAGTTCAACGTAGCACCCGCAGCCGCGTTCGGGGAAGCATGCTCATTGTGAATAGTGGTGATCGGACCTGTTATCCCCTTGTAGCAACCGCTATGGCTGACCTGGTGCGCTGGAATAGCCCATGGAGCCCCCTCCACCCCCACTTCCTGTCCCACGCCAGATCCAAGGCAGCAGAAAAGAGCCCTGCAACTACCCCCAACACCCCTCAAAGCTCCTCCTCCACCAGGGCCTCCACCCGGCCGCTGCGCACCGTCGCCACCAGGGCGGCATGGTCACGGTCCGTTTGATCGGCATAGGCGAGGGCGAAGCGGGCCATCGCCTGATCGAAGGCGTCGCCCTTACCGAGGTAGCCGCTGATGGTGGTGCCGTCGCCGGATTTGGCGTGGGCCCGGGCCAGCGACCAGCCGCAGAACTCGGCGTAGCGGCGCAGCTGGACGGCCGCGAAGCCTTCGATCGGGACCGACATCTTCATGTCGCGCAGCTGGCGCACGTAGAAGTCGCGGCCGCCACGCCCACGCACCCAACCCAGGAAGATGTCGCTGGACGACTGCATCAAGCGCTGGTCCATCACCACCCGCTGGCCCTGCTGTTCGCGGGACACCGCTCCGCCCGGGCGCGGAACTGGGGCTGGGATGGAGCGCGCGGGCTGCTCTGCTGCGGGTCGTGCATGGGCTGACCCCCATCGCCGGCATTCATTCACCACCGCAGGTGGCCAAAACCGTCGGCGGTGTGACCGAGGAAAAGGAGCGGCTCGATCTGGCCCATTGGCACCCCACAGCCGGGGCGAATCCAACCTCATCAATCCTGAAGGGGCCGGGCCGTAGGCCACCGCGGCTGATGGGCCGGGGCAACCGCAGCGTTGTCTTCCCCGAGGCAGCCAGCAAGGATTTGATCAGCGCTTCGCCACCCTCTGCCTTGCTGGAGGGGTGAGCTGGGCATCGGCATGCTCAAGACAGCGTCGCCATTCCAAGCCGGTAGCTTCCATGTGCTCACGCATGAAGGTGAGGTGGTCACCGGGAACAGCGCGGAAGTAGAGCTGACGACGGGTGAGCCTTCGCCAGCGGGTGGGGATCTTTTTCTCCACCAATGTCGCACTGCCCACCAGGTAGATCGGACTCTGCAGGCGGCGGGGTCGCCAACGTGATGTGGCCAGGCAGAAGCGCAGCGAACCCATGGGCACATTGGCAGGTGCCCAGAGCTCATCGAGCGGCAAACAATTGGATATGGAGTCGTAAAGCCAACGACGTCGGCTGCCTGGAGCTGCCGTCTCAACATCAAGCCGCCGCAACAAACTGGTGCGCAACAGGCTGCAGACATGGCGTAACAGCTGCAGCAGGAGCATCCGAAGATCAGGAAAAGCGGTGTCGAGCAGGAAGACGGCCGCGACATCGCAGCCGCGGCGCTCCAGAGCCCAGGCGGTAGCGGCAGCAGGCACGCCACCATTGCAGCCACCGGCAATGTAATAAGGACCCAGCGGTTGCAGACGGATGATTTCCTCAGCGAAGCGTTCTGCCAACTCATCGATGGAGCCGGCGGAGAAATCATGGGGAGCAGAAGACTCCACGGCCAGAACGGCCACGAAGCGGCGTTCAGGGCAGAAGGGAAGCAGGCGTTCGTAAAAAACCATCGACTGTTCTTCTCCATTCCCACCGGGGATGAAGAACAAGGTGGGTTTTGAGCCAGAATCCTGAACAGGAAGCAGATGGCGAAAGCCTGCAAGTCGAGACCCTGAACGGGGCCGTCGCTCTCTCAGGGTGCGGGCGATACCCCGCGGGGTTGGACTTCTGAACAGATCCATCACCTCGAAGGCAACGGCAAAGCGCCGGCTGATCAACAGCGAGACCCGGGCCGCGAGCAGGGAGTGACCACCGGCGAGAAAGAAGTCATCCTCTGCGCCAATGCTCTCCAGATCAGGAATGGCACGCAGCATCTCCAACACCAAAACCAGATCCTCGTTCGGCTCCGCAGTGGGCAAACAGCGAGGGGCCGCGACAGGCTCCGGCTTCCGGCATGCCCAGGCGGCAAGCTGGCGGCGGTCCAACTTGCCATGGCTGGTGACAGGAAGCTGGTCCACGCAATGAATGGTGGATGGCTGCATCGAGGCGGGCAGCATCAGGCGCCAGTGATCTGCCACACGCGCTGGCGTGGACTGCGGATCCTGAGCCACGAGAAAGGCCACGAGTGTCATGGCGCCGCCCTGGGGCACTGCGATCACAACGCAAGCCAGCACGCCATCAACCTGCCTGGCTTGGGCTTCGATCTCAGCGGTCTCCACGCGAAAGCCGCGGATCTTGACCTGCTCATCCTGACGACCGAGAAAATGAAGGTTGCCATCCTCATCCCACAGGGCCAGGTCACCCGTGTTGTAAAGCCTGGAGTGAGAGCTGGGAGCGAAGGGATCGAGCACAAATTTCTGGGCGGTGAGCTCGGGGCGCTGGTAATACCCCAGGGCCAACCCATCGCCGCCCGTATAGAGAAAACCTTGGACACCAATGGGTTGCTGCTGAAGATGCTCATCCAGAATCCGAACGCTGCTGTTGGCGATCGGTTGACCGATCGGTACATCGCCCTGAATCCGGCTGCCCCTGTGCAGACGACAACAGCAGGTGAATGTTGTGTTCTCCGTTGGGCCGTAGCCATTGATCAGCACATGGCCAGCGGGCATGACCTGCAGCATCCGCTCGACAGCCGCCGGTGAAAGCGCCTCGCCTCCCGCCAGAACCTGCCTCACACCAAGCAGGCTCTCCAGTTCATGTTCCACCATGGCGTGAAACAGCGTGGCGGTCAGCCAGAGGGTGGTGATGCGATGGCGGCGGAGACAGGCTGCCAGGGCTGGGAGTCCTTGAAATACCGGCGGTGAAAGCACCAATTGGGCGCCATTGAGCAAGGCCCCCCAGACCTCAAAAGTGGCGGCGTCAAAGGCGATCGGAGCACATTGCAACATCACTTCTGAAGGGCCGAGATGATAATGGCGACTACTACGGACCAATCGGATCACTGCACGCTGCGGAATCTCAGCAGCCTTAGGACGCCCTGTCGAGCCGGAGGTGTATGCCAGGTAAGCCCGATCCGTGGGAAGTGATGGCACATCCATCTCGCTCTCTGCAAAACGGGCACGCTGGTGCACGATTGAAGTCAGTGTGAACACCTGCGGGCAGGCCGATGCGAAATGCGATGATGCCTCATCTTCTGTGATCAGTAGATCCGCGGCTCCATCGGCGAGCATGAACGCCAGCCGCTCCTCAGGGTCATCCGGACACAGGGCAAGGTAGGCCGCACCACACTTGAGGATCGCCAACAGGAGGATGATGATCTCTGGTCCGCGCTGGAGCATCAGCGCGGCCACCATCCCATGGCCCAAACCGAAAGATTGCAGCAAACGCGCGGTGCGATTGGCACGCTTGTCCAGGTCTTGGTAAGCAAGCTCCCCACCCTCCCATCGCAGGGCCGTAGCAAGCGGATGACGGGACACCACCTCCGCGAACAGGGAGGCCATGGTGGCCTCGCGCGGATAGGGCACGCTTTGCAACCCCCACTGCTCAAGCCGATGCCGCTGCGCTTGATTCAGCAGACTGACGCGGAAGGCGTGGGCATCAGGATCGCGCACCAGCTGCTGCAGCAACTCGCCGTAAGCCTCGGCAAGCCATTGAACACGAGCCTCAGTGAAAAGGCCTGTGTTATACTCCCAGATCAACTCGACCGCACCAGAGCGCTGCGGCGACTGGGCCGGGATGGCGATGACGCTGAGCTCAAACTTTGCGGAGGCGTTATTAAAGACATGTGGCCGCTCAAATTGATGCGCGTCGGATCGCAGCTCTTGCAGGGGAGAATCATGGAAGCTGAACATCACCTGAAACAGGGGATGACGATTCGAAGCCCGCGAGGGATTGAGCGTGCGGACAACCTGATCAAAGGGAACATCCTGATGCTCAAATGCAGCCCGCTTTACTTCCTGCGTTCTGCGCAGAGCATCCCGGAAGCTGTCTGACGACTCCAACTGGAAGCGGAGCGCCAGGTTGTTCACGAGCATGCCGGGCACCTCCTCCATTTCCCGCCAGCGCCGCGTGGCGACGCCAGTGCCGAGAACGAGATCCTTCTGGGCCGAGACACGGCTCATCAACAAAGCAAAGCAGCAGAGCATGCCGTCAAAAAGGGTGGCTCGCTCCTGCCTGCAGATGCGGAGCAGCGGTGCGCTGATGGCCGGGGAGATGATGTGGCGATGCACGGATCCATGCACACTGGCCAGCGCTGCGGCAGGGCGATGGGGAGGAAAATTCAGTTCGGCGGGGGCTCCATCCAGATGGTTTCGCCAGAACTCCAGTTGCCGCTGGCCCGCCCCTGATTCCACATAGGCGCGCTGCAGGGCGGCGATGTCGGCGAACTGGAGCACTGGAGATGGGGCATCCACCAGCTCGCCAGCGAATAGTGCCGCATGGATCTGGAACAGGTCCTTGACGAGCAGGTGCAGCGACCAACCGTCATGCAACAGGTGGTGCTCCACCTGAAGCAGCCGGAAACGGGTCGGCGAGAGGCGGAGCAGTTGCCAACGCACCAAGGGCAGGTGATCCATCTCCAGCGGCAGGGCCGCCAAAGCCGCAACGGCCCGCTCCACCGAGGCCTCCTGCTCAGCATCCGGCACGGAGGAGAGATCGAGCAGCGGCAGATGGACCGGAAAGCTGGGATGCACCTTCTGGAGTGGACCCCGCTCGCCGCTGTGAAAGGTGGTCCGCAGAATGGCGTGTCGCTGAACGAGAATGGTGAGGGCCTGCTGGAGGAGCGATCCATCGCCCAGCGGGCCCTCAATCGGAATCGCCACCTGCATCTGGTAGGCGTGGTTGGTGCCGGCCCCCTGCAAGAGCCACCAGATCCGTTCCTGGGAATAGGAGAGGAGTTGTCGATCGCTGGGCGAGGGAGCCTGCACCGGAGTCGCTGGAATCGGTCGGTCGCTGGCGACGATGAGTTCCGTCAGGGACTGAACGGTTGGGTGGGAGAAAAGAGCACTCGCAGGCAGGTCAATTCCGAGCCAGTCGCGCAGACGCGATAACACGCCCAGAGCCCGTAGAGAATCTCCACCCAGGGCAAAGAAGTTCTCCTGGGGAGAGAAGGAGACGTTGCCAAAAACCTCAGACCAAGCCTTCTGCACGGCACTCGTGGCGGCGGCGTGGTCAACAAGGAGGACAAGATCGTTAGGGCAGTGCTGATCACCGAGGAGCGCCATGGTCCGCCCGAGGCCGGCAGGGCCTAGAAATGAGAGGGCAGACTTTATCGAGGACTACAAGCAGACTTTCCCAGGATTTACATCTCGAATCGACACGGGCAGCTTTTCTCGTGAATGAAAGATCAATGCACAATCACGCGGCCCCCAGCAGCCCATCCTCAGACTTCTTGCTCCTGATGCATCACGACAAGCAGACATTTGCTCCCAGTGCATAGTGACTGGGCACACGGCGTTAGCCCGTCGTCGGCGCGGACAGCGTGAGGCACTGATTGCCGCGCCGGTGAATCTCCCTGGCGTACTCCGTCCACACGCCCTGGCCCCAGTAGCGGAAGCAGCTGGTTTCCAGCAGCAGCAACTGCAGCAACGCCTCCTGGTACGGCTGGCCCTGGCTGATGGCGGGATCGTTGGCCAGCAGGGGGTCGAATCGCTGGTGGAAGGCGGCGCTGAGCTGGTGCATCGGTTCGAGCACGTTGGCGTAGCCCTCCACCCAGCTGAGGTTGTTGGTCCAGGAGGCGCCGGCCATCGAGAAACCGGGATCGGCACTCTGCAAGCGGGCGATGGCCGACGCCACGGCCGCCGGGCTGGTCACCTCGCCCACCTCCCGCCACAGCCGCTGCTGCCCCACCGCCTGGATCGGCGAGAAATCCGCGGCCGTCAGGCCGGCGACCTCCAGCAGCTCCAGGTATTCCGTGCCATTCATCGCCACGGTGCCGCTGCGACCGCCCCCCTCGCGGGCGACCCGCTCGTGGGCCTGCACAAAGGCGGACGGGAACTCATTCATCATCACGCCGCCGTTCTCGCCATCGGCAATCTGGGCCACAAGCGGTGGAATCGACTGGCCCGCCAGCGATTGCCGCTCCATGCCCAGCGCTTCGTAATAGGGCTGCATCTGCCCCACCAGCTTGGTGTCGGATCCCTGCGTCTTGATCAGGGCGGTGATCGACACCACCTCGCCACTGGAGCTGCGGGCCACCAGCCGCTGGGGCATGTATTTCTGCTCCTGGCGCAGGCCCGTGCCATCGAGGTTTTCAACGCTGTGCTCCTGCACCAGCAGCCAGCGGTAGCCGCACTCCCGCAGGGCTTTGACGAATTCGTAGAGAGTATCGGGATGGTTGGGCAGAGCCATCTCCGGCGGTGAAAACCCCTTCACCCGTTGCAGGGCGTCGTCGCCGAAGAGGGCGGCGAAATGGTGTTGCCAGGCGAGGATCTGCAGCTTGAGATCGGGGATCGGGGTGGAGGGCGCCACGGCATGGCTCCAGAAGGTGCCAAGCCACTCCACATGGGGCACCAGGGCTGGATCGGTGGCGAGGCGCCGCAGCGCTTCAAGGATGTCGTGGCGGCCCATCTGCTCAAAGCCCCAGAGCAGGTTGCCGGAGTAATCGAGCATCACCCGCGGGTTCGCGCCTTTCGCGATCAGCTGGGGGAGGAGGTCGGCGAGGCGCTGGTAGCAGTGGGCGAAGGGTTCGGCGTTGTGGTTATCGCCCTCGCCCGGATGTTCGAGCATGTACTGCAGATGGGAGATCAGCTCCCCGTTGGCACCGGCGGGGATGGTGGGCTGATGCATGTGCAGCGCACAGGCGAAGCCGGAGCGGATCTGGGCCAGATCGTGGTTGGTGTGGGGCAGGGTCACGGGCGAGTCCGGCCGCATCAGCTCCTGAAGTTCCGCTTCGCGGCCGGCGATCGGCGGCAGGGCTTGGCTGGTCATCGAGGGAGGTCCTGGAGGTGGGATTCAAGAGATTCAGCTTGCGCCCTAAAAGCTCTCCTGCGACTGGCCGGCGTAACGCCCCTCATAGCGCTCGCTGCCATCCAGTTTCTGAAACACAAACTGACAGATCGGCAGCCCCGGATACACCGCCAGAGGCGCGGGGCCGAAGTTGCTCATCTCCAGCACCTGTTGGCTATCGATTCCAGGCCCCATGAATGGCGCGCTGATGTGCACCATCAATCCGAGCCGCGCAAAGCGACTGCGGCCCTCCAACCAGCCGCACAGCCCCGGACCCAGCCGCAGCCGCTCGCGGGTGATGCCGAGCACCGTTTCCCCCGGCATGATCAGGATGTGCTGCCCTGCTGGGATCTCGATCTTGTCAGTGAGATCGCGGTAGTCGGTGGCTTCATCCACCTCAATCACCTGATGCACTTTGCGGAACACGCGAAAGGTGTTGGCCAGGGTGAGATCCACCGACGCCGGCCCCACCAGCTCCTGGCGGAAGGGGGTGATGGAGAGGCTGCCTGCTTCCATGGCCCGCAGAATCGCTTGTCTGCCGAGCACGGCCATGGGCTTGGGTGTCGCT
>JBILEP010000214.1:0-4140 GCA_044352045.1 Cyanobium sp.
CGGGTCACCTTCATCGGCGTTGCACACCACGAAGCGGCGGCCCGGGGGCTGCAGCGCCACCGTGTCCCATTTCAGGCCGGTGGGGTAGCCGGCGCCGCCCCGGCCCCGCAGGCCGCTGGCGCGGATCTCGTCCCGCACCTGCTCGGGGCTGAGGCTCTCCAGGCAGCGACGCAGCTGGACGTAGGCGCCCTGGGCCAGGGCGTCGGCGATCGATTCCGGATCCAGCCGGCCGCAGCGCTCCAGCACCACCGGGCGCTGCAGGGCGAAGAAGGGTTGGCCCAGATCAATCCGCCGCGCCGCCAAGGCCTCGGCCGGCGGGTCCGCCTGGGCCAGGGCCGCCGCCACCAGCTCCCCCGCCTGCGCCGCCGCCAGGTCGCCATAGAGGCCTTCGCCCTCGGGGCCATCCACCGCCACCAGCGGGCCGCGGCCGCACAGGCGCAGACAGCCCACCGACTTGACGGCCACCGCCCCAGCGCTGCTGGCGGCCGCCCCGCGCAAGGCCGTCAACAGGGCCTCGCTGCCGGCGGAGCGGCAGCCGCTGGCGCTGCAACAGCGCAGGGTGACCGCACCGGACGGGCAATCCATGGGGGCGGCGGGACCGGACCTCTGCTCTCGTCCTAGCGGCGCCGCGGCTCGGGGGGAAGCCCGGCATCCGCCAGCCGGCCGTCGAGGGTTTCCCGATCGTCCACCGGCAGCTGGGTGAGCAGCGCCCCGTCCACCACCAGCACCGGCGCCTGACCGCAGGCCCCCAGGCAGCTCACATGCTGCAGCGTCCAGCCGTCCGGGCTGGGGGGGCCATCCAGCCGCGCCCCCAGGCGCTCCTCCAGGGCCGCGGCCAGATCGGCGCCGCCGCGCACGAAGCAGGCGGTGCCCAGGCAGACGGCGCAGCGGTGGCGGCTGGGCGCCTCCAGATGGAACAGGTGGTAGAAGCTGGCCACCCCGTAGACGCGGCTGAGGGGAAGCCGCAGGCCCCGGGCCACCTGTCGCAGCGCCGCCTGGGGCAGGTGGCCGTGGATCTCCTGCACCTCGTGCAGCACCTCGATCAGGGCATCGGCCCGGCCGCGATGGCGGCGGATCAGCCGATCCACGGCCGCTTCGGCGCTCTCGCTCATGGCGCTGGGCGGCACGGCGGCCCGGGGATCAGCGGCGGGGCTGGGTCCGCGGTGGCCCGTTGTAGATCACCCGCACCAGGCTCATGCCATCCGCCGATACCACCAGCTCGGTTTCCAGCGTGGCCGCCAGCCCCTGGGACTGCCAGCCGGGAGGGCCGCCCAGGAAGCGGTAGGTGATCCCCTGCGCGTCGCTGCGGATCAGGCAGGGATTGCTGGCGGCCGAGGTGGAGAACATGCAGCGTTCGGGCTGGTACACCGTCAGGCCGCCGTTGAGTTTCACGCCGGCGTTGCGGGCGAAGTTGAGCGCCCGGATCTCGTTGAACGGCACCTGGGCCAGGGCGCTGGGCAGCGGGGCCAACAGCGGCAGGGGGGCGGCGGCCGCCAGCCCGGCGGCGAGGGCAAGGGCGTGGAGGCGCATCGGGGGAAGGGTGAGGGGATGGGGGCAGGGGGACTTGAACCCCCACAGCCTTTCGGCCTGCGCATTTTAAGTGCGCTGCGTCTGCCATTCCGCCATGCCCCCGCCGTCGCCATCGTAAGGAGAGCGGGGCCCGCGCACCGTGCCGCGCCCCCTGGCCGCCAGCCGCCGACGGCGGGCCCTAGATTCCCCCCACCCGATTCCGGCGACGTGACGCTCCCCGGCCCCCTGGCGGCGATCCCCAGCGAAACCCTGCTCGTGCTCGGCGCCTACGCGGCCCTGGGCGGCGCCTATCTCGTGGTCGTCCCCCTGGCCCTGCTCTGGTGGATGACCAAGCGCTGGACCCTGATGGGCAAGATCGAGCGCACCGTGGTCTACGGCCTGGTGTTTCTCTTCTTCCCCGGCCTGATCGTCTTCGCCCCGTTCGTGAACCTGCGCATGGCCGGCCAGGGTCCCGAGCCCTCGTGACCCGCGGCCGGGCGATCCTGATCGGCCTGCTGGTGTTCGGCCTCGGAGCCGGGGGCTGGTGGGCCTTCCGCGCCTTCGGCTTCGAGGGTTTCACCCCCGGAATTGCCGCCTCCGCCCTGCTGATGGTGGTGGTGGTGGGCTGGACCAGCTCCTACCTGCTGCGGGTGGTGACCGGCCGCATGACCTACATGCAGCAGCGCCGCGATTACCGGGCCGCCTACGACGCCCTCACCGACGAGGAACTGCAGCGCCGCTTCGACGCCCTCAGCCCGGTGGAGCAGGAAAAACTGCTGCGCGAGCTGGGCCAGCTCCCCGCCGATGCCGAGCCCTGAGCGCGCCGGTGCCGGTGGGCTGACCCCATAGGCTCGGGTCACCGCCCCGCCGATCCCCGCCATGATCGTCGCACCGCCCCAGCCCACGCCGATCCAGCGCCGCTTCGCCGCGCTGCGGCAGCGGGGACGCTGCGCCCTGATGCCCTTCTTGATGGCGGGCGATCCCGATCTGGCCACCACCGCCGACACCCTGCTCGCCCTGCAGACCGCCGGCGCCGACCTGATCGAGCTGGGCATCCCCTACAGCGATCCCCTCGCCGATGGTCCGGTGATCCAGGCCGCCGCCGGTCGGGCCCTCGCCGCTGGGGTCACCCCCGGCGCTGTTCTGGAGCTGCTCGCGGGCCTGGGCTCGCGGCTGACAATCCCGGTGGTGCTCTTCACCTACAGCAACCCCCTGCTCAACCGCGGCATGGAGGCGTTCTGCCGCGCCGCCGCCGCCGCCGGGGCCGCCGGGCTGGTGGTGCCCGATCTGCCCCTGGAGGAGGCCGAGAAGCTCTCGCCGATCGCCGCCGCCCAGGGCCTCGACCTGGTGCTGCTGGTGGCCCCCACCACCCCGCTGGAGCGGATGGCCCGCATCCATGTCGCCAGTCGTGGCTTCACCTATCTGGTGAGCGTCACCGGCGTGACGGGGGTGCGCAGCGGCCTCGAATCACGGGTGGGCTCCCTGGTGGCCCGGCTGCGGGAGCTGGGTCCCACGCCGGTGGCCGTTGGCTTCGGCATCTCCGGAGCCGAGCAGGCCCGCCAGGTGCGGGACTGGGGCGCCGATGGGGCGATTGTCGGCAGTGCCCTGGTGCAGCGGATGGCGGAGTGCCGCCTACGCGGGGGGGATGTGGCCGCCGAGGCGGGTCGCTTCTGCGCCGAGCTGCGCGCTGGCCTCGATGGGGGTTGAGGCCGCCGTGGCGCGCTCCCGGGCGCGTAAGGCCGGTCCGCAGGCGCTGAGCTGGCTCAGCAGCAGGAGGGGAACAACAACGGGGAGTCGTCGCACGGGAATCCGGGGGGAGCGCGTCTTCCATCCTGATCCCGGCTTCGCTAAGAGAGAGCCAGAACCCCTTCGATCTTGATGAGCGCCACCCCGTCCAGCCCCGACCGCGACGAACTGGAGCGGCTCTTTGCCTTCCTCGGTCGCATCCAGTCCGAGCCCGACCTGCGGGAGAAGCTCAACTGGGTCCAGACCGCCGGCGAGGTGAGCGAGCTGGCGAGCGCCGCCGGGCAGGCTTTCCGTCCTGAAACCCTGGTGGAGCTGTTCCAGCGCTGCAACGAGACCCCTTACGCCCGCACCGGCCTGATGGATGAGAAGTTGATCCGCGTCTTCCTGCGGCGCGACTCGCTGTTGCAGGGCTGAGCAGCATGAAATTCGTGCTCTGGGGCCGTTACTGCGAGAACGCGCTGGAGAAGCGCACACCCTTCCGTGAGGAGCATCTGGCCGGTCTGCAGCGCCAGAAGGACAGCGGCCTGCTGCTCACCCTCGGGCCCACGGAGGGCAGCACCCATGTGTTCGGGATTTATGAGGCCGACAGCCGCGAGCAGGTGGAGGCGCTGATCCGGGCCGATGTGTACTGGCGCAACGGCATCTGGACGGGGTTTGAGGTGCATCCCTGGATCCAGGCTTTCTGAGGGTTCAGGTTGTCAGAATCACTGTTGAGAGCGCGCTTGAGAATGCGCCATAAAAAAGGAGCGGCCGCAGCCGCTCCTGGAGGGGGAAGGGGGAGCGGAGCTTGCCGCTCCCACCGGATTCACCAGAGGCCGCGGATCGGGGCGGGAGCCGGAGCGGGCTCGGGCATCGGCATGGGGGCGGGCTCCGGAGCGGGAGCGG
>JBILEP010000256.1:0-3644 GCA_044352045.1 Cyanobium sp.
GGCCACGGGACGCTGGGCGAAGCGATAACGGAAGCCGAGCTTGCCGCCCCAGTTGTTGAAGCTGCCGAAGCGGACATCGTCAATCGTGGAACCACCGGCTCCCTGGTATACGCCTTCGGCGTAGACGTCCCAGTTGTAGTCGACGGCATAGGCGATACCCGCCTTGGCCTGCCAGCCGAACAGACCACGGTTGGTGCTGCCGAAGCGGAAGTCACTGACCGTGAAGCCCGGGGTGCTGATGTTGGTGTAACCGATACCACCACCGATGTAGGGAATCCAGCGGCCGAAGGGCACATCCAGATAGACGCTGCCGAAGACGTCATTCTTGTTGACGATGCCGGAGCCATTGATGTCAAGGGCACCGGAGCAACCGTCGCAGCGGACGCTGATGTCGTTGAGACTGGCGCGGTTGTAGGAGTAGGTGAGCTCGGTGCGCACGGCGCCGAAGTCGTAGCCAATACCGCCGTCAGCGGCAATGCCACCACCGTATTGGACGTTGCCGTTGGCGTTGAAGTCGTCAACGTTGTCTTGCCAGGAACGGTCGGCGGGCTTGGAGGCGCCGACACCAGCGGTGAAGTACCAGCCGGTGGCTTGCTCGAAGGAGCTGTTGCCCACGTCGCCCACCAGGGGGATGTAGGTCTGGGCGATCGTGGTGCCCTTGGCGGCTTCGGCCAGTTCGGAGGCCGACTGCTCGATCTTGAGTTGCTCAGCGCCTGGCTCAGGGGCGGCGTGGGCGACGCCGCCGGCGAGGGAAAGGCTGGCGGCGGCAAGGCCGGCGCCACGGAGCAATGTTTTGCGAATGCTCGACATTGTTGGGGGAAGGTTCTCACACCAAACTCTGTATAGATACGCACAACGACCTTCCACCCCTGCGATGGACAGCGTATCGCCTGGCACAGTTGCGATTTGGCGAGGCTGCTCAGCCCAGGTCTGCAACGGAATCGGCACGGGTAACCACTGGCGGAACCGGGCTGCGGGGCCAATCCGCCAACGCCTGCCCCCACACCCAGGCCCCCAGCGGCTCCGCCCCGCCCTCGCCGAGCACCGCCCCATAGCCGTCCATGCGGCCGATGCCGACGGCGGCGATCCTGGCCACCGCCTCCGGTCCGTCGATGCCCTGGCGTTCGAGATCGGCCAGCCGCAGCGTGCGGCCGCGACGAATGATGTTGCCCCCCCGGGGATGGCAGCCGGCGCAGTGCAGCTCAAACAGGTGGCCGCCCTCGACGGGCAGGCCCCAAGCCGGCCGCGGCCAGAACACCAACAGCAGCAGGGCCGCCAGAAGCAGCGCCTGGATCCCGGCGATCAACCGGGACCGCCAGATGCCATCCCCCTGGGGCTGGGCGGCGGGGTCAGCCATGGCTCCTCCGGCTCATTCCTCCTCCCCCTCGCTGCCGGCCGGGATCTGCCGGATCTGCTTGCGAGCGCGCTTGATCTCGAAGGCATTACCGAACTCCACCCCCTCGGCCTGGAGCAGCGCTACGTCGAACGCGGTGAAGTTGAGACATTCGCCCCCATCCTTCTTGGCGCAGATGCAGCCGGAAGTGCGCATGCGCATGGACAGAGGGGGGGATCGGCGGGAAGAAGAGTGGGAAATGGCCACACGGATCATTGGGAAATGGCTACACGGATGATGCGGTCTGGCGGGCTCTGTCTTCACCAAAATTACAGCACGGACGGCAATCAACCAAAACCTGCGCCACAATCAGCTGGCCCTCGATTGGATGGATGCCGCGGCTCCGCTTGCTGCAACCTGCTGATGTGGAAGTGGCGTTGCAGGTCTACCGCGATGCGGTCGTCAGCCAGGCCAGCGCTCTCTACGCGCCCAGTCAGATCCAGGCCTGGGCTGGCCATGCCCATCAGGGTGAGGCGGTGCGGCAGGCCCTCTTGCGCGGCCATGGGCTGGTCAGCTGCGACGACGATCCGCCGAGAGAAGGGAATGGCGGCTTTGAGGCGTTTGCCCTGCTCGATCCGATCGATCGACTCTCCCTTCTCTACTGCCGCGGCCGCTCCAGCCGCCGTGGCCACGGCCGCGCCCTGGTGCGGGCCTTGGAGGAGACGGCCCGGCAGGCCGGCTGCCCGCGATTGCGCACGGAGGCCAGCCAGCTCTCCCGGCCGCTGCTGGAGGCTCTCGGCTGGTGGGTGGAGGCGGAGGAAACGGTGCGATTCGCCGGCGTCACCTTTGTGCGCTGGCGGATGATCAGGGATCTTTCCTGAGCGCTTTCCCCTCCCATGGCCGAGGAGCAACTGCAGCAGTTCCTGGAGAAGGTGCGGCAGCTCAATGCCTTCGTCGCACGCTGCGAGGCCAGGCCCGCCCTGCGGCAGCAGCTGGAGGACTGTGGCAGCCATGGGGAGGTGGTGCGGCTCGCCCGGGCCCAGGGATTCGAAATCGGTCGTCGCTGGGGGGACACCCAGGCTCCTGCCCACGCCGGCGACGCCAACCTGCTTGTCGGCGCTTGCCCGGCGGAGGGGCAGGAGCAGCAGCAACTGCTGCTGGAGCAGCCTGGACTGCGCCTGGAGCGGATTCACTCCTGCTCGGCCGCGAGCCCGGAGGGCTTCTGGTACGAGCAGAGCGAGCACGAGTGGCTGATGGTGTTGCAGGGCAGCGCCCGGATCGCCTACGGCGATGGCCGGCCGGAGCTGGCTCTCCACCGTGGCGACAGCCTGCTCATCCCGGCGGGCTGCCGCCATCGGGTGGTGGAGACGGAGCCGGCGCCCGGAACGATCTGGCTTGCCCTTTTCTGGCGGGGGGAAGGGTGAGCACCGGCTGGCGCACCAGCCAGTAGGCGGCCGCCAGGGAAAGCACGGCAACCCCGAGACCGATCAACAGCAGCGGTTTGCTCTCCTCCCCGGGGGGCAGCACAATCACCTTCCGGGCCACGGCGGTGATCGCCGTGAGCAGCACCAGCTGGATCTGCACGATGCCCCGCCGCAGGTAGGCGGTGATGTTTTGCAGCACCTCCAGGGCGATGAGCAGGATCAGCAGATCGCCCAGCAGTTCGTTCAGCCGGGTTCCGAACCAGGGGACCCCCGGCTCGAGCAATTGGCGCGTCGTGGCCGCCAGCAGTTGCACGGAGCCCACGGCGGTGACGGCCAGGAGCAGGAGCGCCAGCAGGATCGCGATGCCCTTCTCCCCCCGGTCCACCAGCCGCAGCAAGCGGCGGGAGTCGGCAAGCCGCCTGAGGTCGGCCATCAGTTCTTGAACGGGGAAAAGAGGGGTTTGGCGGGGGTGTTGCTGGGGGGGTTCTCGATCTTGGTGTCGCAGGTCATGGTGCCGTCCGCCGCCGTGACGCAGTTCGTGGGCACCACCCGGGTGGCGGGACCGACGTTGCTGCCGGGCTTGTTGATGAAGGTCTCCACCTGGGCCAGGGCCGGATGGGCGGGGAGCGCACACAGCAAAGCCCCCGTGACCAGAAGCCAGGCGGCGGGGAGAGAGACCGGGGAGGGGAGCATCACGACGACCTGGGGAGCTCCCACTTTGGCGACTCAGCGTCCCTCCTGCCGCCCTCCGGCCCGCCATCTCCAGGCCCCTGCGTCTGGGGCGAAGCCAACCCCTCAATCATCCTGGTCGGAGCGGATCTCCTCGAGCAACAGGTCGAGCTGGTCGAGGGGATCGTCGCCAGCGACGGCGAAGGAGGCCCCCACAT
>JBILEP010000019.1:0-14081 GCA_044352045.1 Cyanobium sp.
AGGGGGATCAGGGTGAGGCCCTTCTGTTCCAGGGCCACCCGCCACTTGTCGATCTCGCGTTGGTGGGCCAGCAGGCGCCGCACCCGCAGCGGTTCGTGGTTGAAGAAACGACCGGCGTGACTGTGGGGGGAGATGTGGACGTTGTGCAGCTGCAGCTCGCCGCCCCGGATCAGGCAGAAGCCGTCGCGCAGATTCGCCTGCCCCGCCCGCACCGACTTCACCTCCGTGCCCAGCAGCTCAATGCCGCACTCCAGGGTTTCGAGGATGTCGTACTGATGGCGCGCGAAGCGATTGTCGGCCAGCAGGCGATGGGCAGGGTCGCCAGCCTTGCCGCCTCCGCCTTTCCTGCCGGGACCCTTCGCCATCCTGCCTGCGTCTTTGCCTTGAGGTTAGGGGGCCACCTGGACCGGCAGCCTACGGGCGCCGGGGGGCCTGGTTGGGGGGTTGTGATGGCGTGCGCAGATAGACGGTCTCGTTGTAGGTGGAGCGCTCGTAGAAGCTTCCCGGCAGAATGGGGAGGCGATGGGGATTGCAGGAGAGTTCGGCAGCGGCCGTAAAGTTCTCAGGTACTGCCGTGCCTCCCGAACTGCGTATCAGGATATCGGTGTCGCGAAGCCACTGCCTGCCCTTGAGCTCGCCCTCGTTTTGCAAGCCATCCAGCGCCATCACCTGATGGTGTGGAGCGGCGAGCTGGAAATAGTATTTCCAATCGGCAATGGCCTTCAGTTCCCCCTTGCCCTCGGCCTGCAGGCGATGTGTCAAGGCGTTCAGGCTGGTGGCCTGGCGACACGCTGCGTTCAGGGGCAGGTCGGCCCCCCGGGCCGCCAGCAACAGGCTGCCGGGCAGGATCATGAGCGCGGTGAGGAGGACTTTGAACAGCGGCAAACCTTGGATCTCGCTGAGCAGCACCGCCACTGCCGCCAGCACAAAGGGCATGATCATCGCGGCATAGGGTCCCACTTCCCGGACAAATAAGCTGAACAAGAGATAGTTGGCGATCAGCCCCTGCAGCAGCGGCGATCGCCGCACGTGCCTGGCGCCGATCAGGGCGAGGACAAGCATGCTCAGAATGCCGATGTTGTCATAGGGAGAGCGAAAAAAGGACGGCGCAATGTGCTCGCGGACAACACCAGATTCCTGCACAGCCAAATAGTCAGCAAAGCCTCCTAGGCTCCAGATCCAGAGCAGGATTGGAGCAAGAAAGCCAAATAGGGCCAGGCATGTGTGGCGCAGGGCATGGTGGAAGCTGCGTCTGCCCTGGCTGTTCCAGGTGATGGGCCAGCCAAGGATAATCACAACAGGCAGAATAAAAAGAGCCCGTGGCGAGGTGAGGAAACCCAGGGCTGCGACCGTGCCCACAAGCGGCCAGCGCAGCCATTCGGGCTGCAGTGGCGGACTTCTGAGGGAGGTGAGATAGAGGGCGATAGTGACAAGCAATGTGGCCATCATGTCCATCCTGCCGCTGACTAAATTGCGATTCGTGGAAACATCAAGAATCGCAAAAATCGCATAGATATAAACCCACTTTCTGGCGATCCCGTTGCCGCGCAGGATCAGGGCAATCAGGCCAATGCTGAGGTAGGCGGAGGCGAAGTTGGGAAGGCGAAATAGCCAATCGTGGAGGCCAAAGTGGCGAATAAGAAATGATTGTAATGCAAAAAAGATAGGCCCGTAGCGATTAACTTCGCTCCCCGAGAAGCCGGGAAGCATGTCAAAGATCCGCCCATGGCCCTGGGCGAGGTTGAAGGAAATATTCGCCATGTAAGCCTCATCGTCCCAGGAGGGGAAGCTGATGATCGTGCCCAGGTTGATGGTGAATGAGATCAGCAGCAGCCCCGCCAGCAGAGCGCCAGCAACAGCGCCGGAGAAAAGTCTGGATCGGTTGCTTTTCATCGCGCCAAGGCGGCCTGATGGGGTCGGCAAAGCAGGGCCATGCTGGTGGTCATTCATCCCCTGTCACTCCTGGCACAATGCGATCGCCGCGGAGCCGATCCGCTCCGTTGTACAACGCGCACGCTCACCAGCGTGATGGGCAAGGGTCGACGCCTCTTGGCCCAGGAAGCCTACGCCGATGGTTCTGGATCGATGGCCGGCGGTCGTTGGCGACGGCTGACTTGCCTCAGGAAAGGACCGTTATCCTCTGGGCATGGCCATCGTCTCTTCGCAAGCCAAGGCGTCCGGCAAACGGCTCGTTGATCCCGCCCGATGCCCGGGGGACGACCTTCAGCCAACCGCACCCCCGACCACAACCCCCACCCCTGAGCTGCGGCCCCGCGAGGATGGCCTGAGGCCGAAGCGTCTGGCGGACTACATCGGTCAGGCTGAGCTCAAGCAGGTTCTGGCGATCGCGGTCGAGGCCACCCGCAGCCGGGGTGAGCCCCTCGACCATGTGCTGCTCCACGGTCCGCCGGGCCTGGGCAAGACCACCATGGCCCTGGTGCTGGCCGAGGAGCTGGGGGTGCGCTGCCGCATCACCAGCGCCCCGGCCCTGGAACGTCCGCGGGACATCGTCGGTCTGCTGGTGAATCTGCAGCCCAACGATCTCCTCTTCATCGATGAGATCCATCGCCTCAATCGGGTGGCTGAGGAGATCCTCTACCCGGCCATGGAGGACTTCCGCCTCGACCTCACGGTCGGCAAGGGTGCCACCGCCCGCACCCGCACCCTGCCGGTGGCCCCCTTCACCCTGGTGGGCGCCACCACGCGGGCGGGCTCCCTGAGTTCGCCCCTGCGGGATCGCTTCGGTCTGATCCAGCGGCTGGAGTTCTACGAGCTCGAGGATCTGCGGGCGATCGTGCAGCGGGCCGCCTCCCTGCTGGAGATCGAGCTCTGCGCCGACGGCGCCCTTGAGGTGGCCCGCCGTTGCCGCGGCACCCCCCGCATCGCCAACCGGCTGTTGCGGCGGGTGCGGGATGTGGCCGCTGTGGCCGGCCGCTCGCCGATCGGTCACGCCCTGGTGGACGAGGCGCTGCGCCTGCACCGGGTGGATGGCCGCGGCCTGGATGCCAGCGACCGGCGTCTGCTCAGCCTGCTGCTGGAGGGCCATGGCGGTGGTCCGGTGGGCCTGGAAACCCTGGCCGCCGCCCTCGGGGAGGACCCGGCCACCCTTGAGGCCGTGGTGGAGCCCTATCTGCTCCAGCTGGGCTTCCTGCAGCGCACCCCCCGGGGTCGGGTGGTCACCGCCGCGGGTCGGGCCCACCTGGCGGGTCCGCCCGCCGCCGCCGCATGAGGCGCCTGCTGCCCTGGCTATTGGGGGCCATGCTGCTGCTGCTGCCCGCGCACCCCGCCGCCGCCGCCGGGCCAGAGCCGCTGGCGCCGGCGTTCGAGCGCGCCCTGTCGGCCAGCCGCGACGGTGATTTCGGCGAGGCGCTGCCCCTCTGGAACCGGGTGCTGGAGCTCGCGCCGGCTGACGCCGCCGCCTGGAGCAACCGGGGCAATGTGCGGCTGGCGCTGGGGGATCCGCTGGGGGCGATCGACGACCAGGAACGGGCCATGGTCCTGGATCCGGAGAGCGTCGATCCCCATCTCAACCGCGGCGTGGCCGAGGAGGCGCTGGGGCGCTGGGGGCCGGCGGCCGACGATTACCGCTGGATCCTGGAGCGAGATCCGGCCGACGCTTCCGCCCTGTACAACCTGGGCAATGTGGAGGGCTCCCTGGCGGAGTGGGGCGAGGCGCGCCGCTGCTTCCAGGCCGCCGCCCTGGCCCGTCCAGGCTTCGCCCTGGCCCGCTCCAGCGCCGCCCTGGCCGCCTTCCAGCTCGGCGATCTGGAGGAAGCGGAGCGGGAGCTGCGCCACCTGATCCGCCGCCATCCCCTGTTCGCCGACGCCCGGGCGGGGTTGACCGCCCTCCTCTGGCGACGCGGCGCCCGCGGTGAGGCGGAGAGCCATTGGGCCGCCGCCTCCGGCCTCGATCCCCGCTATCGCCAGCAGGAATGGCTGCGCCAGATACGGCGCTGGCCCCCGGAACCCGTGCAGGCTCTGGCCCAGTTTCTGGCCCTCGCCTCCCCGCCTGCCGCCGGCTCTCGCCCATGACCGTTTCCCCCCCGACCTGCAGCCCCCCTCCCATTCCCGCCGACTGGCGCACCCTCGGGCTGGAGGAGCGGCTGCAGGCCGCGCTGCCGGAGCTGGTGCAGATGCGCCGCCACCTGCACCGCCATCCGGAGCTGAGCGGCCATGAGCACCAGACCGCCGCCCTGGTGGCCGGTGAGCTGCGCCGCTTGGGCTGGGAGGTGCGCGAAGGGGTGGGCCGCACCGGCGTGCTGGCGGAGCTGGGGCCGAGCGGCGCGTCGCTGGTGGCCCTGCGGGTGGATATGGACGCCCTGCCGATCGAGGAGCGCACCGGCCTCGCCTACGCCTCCACCCGGCTGGGCCTGATGCACGCCTGCGGCCACGACCTGCATACCACCGTGGGGTTGGGGGTGGCCGCGCTGCTGGCCCCGCTCGCCGATCGCCTCCAGGCCCGGGTGCGGCTCGTGTTCCAGCCCGCGGAGGAAACCGGCGAGGGCGCCCGCTGGATGGTGGAGGAGGGCGCGATGGAGGGGGTGCGTGCCCTCTTCGGCGTGCACACTTTCCCGAGCCTGGAGGCCGGTCGCATCGGCCTGCGCCACGGCAGCCTCACCGCCGCCGCTGGGGAGCTGGAGGTGGAGGTGCTCGGCACCTCCGGCCATGGCGCCCGGCCCCACCAGGGCACCGACGCCATCTGGATCGCCGCCCGGGTGGTCAGCGGCCTCCAGGAGGCGATCAGCCGGCGCCTGGATCCGCTCCATCCGGTGGTGGTGAGCTTCGGCCGGATCGAGGGGGGCAAGGCGTACAACGTGCTGGCCGACCACGTGCGCCTGCTGGGCACCGTGCGTTGCCTCGACCTCGACGTGCACCACCAGCTGCCGGGCTGGATCGAGGACACCGTCCACGCCCTCTGCCGGGGCTGTGGCGGTGAGGCGCGGGTGCGCTACCGCTGCATCGCGCCGCCCGTCCACAACGACCCGGAACTCACCGCGCTGGTGGCTGATGTCGCCGCTGAGCTGCTGGGGCGGGAGCGGGTGGAGTGGCTGGAGCAGCCCTCTCTCGGGGCCGAGGACTTCGCCCATCTGCTGGCCGAAACCCGCGGCACGATGTTTCGCCTCGGGGTGGCCGGCCCCCAGGGCTGCACCCCCTTGCACAGCAACACCTTCGCGCCGGATGAGGCCAGCCTGCCGGTGGGGGTGCGGGTGTTGACCCTCAGCCTGCTGCGTTGGATGGCGTCCCCCTGCTGATGGTGCCCCCCGCGTCCGGCCGGACTGGCGCCAGGCGCCTCAAGGCGTTGTTGGCCCTCTCCTCCCCCCTGCTGATCCTGCTCTCCCTGGTCTGCCTGCTGACCCGCCCGGGCAGCGACCGCATCCAGGTGGTGCCGACCCTGGCGATCGGCGCCGGTCTGCTGGCCACCAGCTGGCTGCGCCGTCGCCGCCGCCGCCTCGAGATCCTGCGGGCTCTGCGCCTGCCCTAGGGACAGGGCCTCGGGTTAGCGTCTGTTCCTGGTGTCCGGCCGCGCGTTTGTCCTTGGAATCCCGTTCAGTCCTGGCGCGTCGCTGCCCGTCTGAGGGGGGCCACCCGTGAGCGCCCCCGATCTGGAGCTCCTGCGCCAGGCCATCGCTTCGGGGGATCCCTCCCGGTCCATGCCCGCCCTGGCCAGCCTGCGGGAGGTTCCGGAGGCGGAGGCGATTCCCCTGTTGCTGCTGGGCCTTGAGCAGACCACGTTCATCGTCCGCTCCCTGGCCTGCGCCGGGTTGGGGGTGAAGCGCAATGAGCAGGGCCGGGCGGCCCTGGAGCGCTCGCTCCAGCACGATGACGATGCCAACGTCCGGGCTGAGGCGGCCAATTCCCTCGCCAGCTTCGGGGTGGAGGAGGCCTGGCCGCTCTTGCGGGACGCCTTCCGCGCCGATGGCCAGTGGCTGGTGCGCTGCAGCATCCTGGCGGCGTTGGCGGAGCAGGAGGCGATGCGGCCGGAATGGTTGCTGGAGCTGGGCCAGCTGGCCATCGCCGATGGGGATGGCACGGTGCGGGTGGGGGGCGCCGAGGTGCTGGGTCGGCTGTTGGCCGAGGGTCGTGGCGAGGCGGCGGAGCTGGAGGCGGCGCGTCAGGCCCTGCGCGCTCTCCAGGGCGACCCCGACCACCGGGTCGTGGCCGCGGCCCTCAACGGCCTGCAGGCCTGAAGCCGGCCTCCGCCCGTGGCTGCTAGGTTTCAAAGGCCACTAGGGGTGCCTGGAGGCGCGCTTGCCGCGTTCCTCTCCGGGCTGAGATCACACCCTCCGAACCTGATCCGGGTCATGCCGGCGCAGGGAAGTGCGGAAGCGCTGCGATCCCGCTCCCCGGCAGGTCCCCCCGCCCATCCTTCCCATGCGCCGTACCTGGATCGAGAAGCGCCAAGGCCAGGTCAACGTCACCCAGATGCACTACGCCCGCGCGGGGGTGGTGACCGAGGAGATGGCCCATGTGGCGGGTCGGGAAAACCTGCCTGAGTCGCTGGTGCGGGAGGAGGTGGCCCGCGGGCGACTGATCATCCCGGCCAACATCAACCACCCCAACCTGGAGCCGATGGCGATTGGCATCGCCAGTCGCTGCAAGGTGAACGCCAACATCGGCGCCTCCCCCAACGCCAGCGACGTGGGCGAGGAACTGCGCAAGCTGGAGCTGGCGGTGAAGTACGGCGCCGATACGGTGATGGATCTCTCCACCGGCGGCGTCAACCTCGATGAGGTGCGCACCGCCATCATCGGCGCCTCGCCCGTGCCCATCGGCACGGTGCCGGTGTACCAGGCCCTGGAGAGCGTGCACGGCTCGATCGAGCGCCTGTCCGAGGACGACTTCCTGCACATCATCGAAAAGCACTGTCAGCAGGGGGTGGATTACCAGACGATTCACGCCGGCCTGCTGATCGAGCACCTGCCGAAGGTGAAGGGCCGCCTCACGGGCATCGTCAGCCGCGGCGGTGGAATCCTGGCGCAGTGGATGCTGTATCACCACCGCCAGAATCCGCTGTTCACCCGTTTTGACGACATCTGTGAGATTTTCAAGCGCTACGACTGCAGCTTTTCGCTGGGCGATTCCCTGCGGCCCGGCTGCCTGCACGATGCTTCCGATGCAGCCCAGCTGGCGGAGCTCAAAACCCTGGGCGAGCTCACCCGTCGCGCCTGGGAGCACGATGTGCAGGTGATGGTCGAGGGTCCGGGCCACGTGCCGATGGATCAGATCGAGTTCAATGTGCGCAAGCAGATTGAAGAGTGCGCGGAGGCTCCCTTTTACGTGCTCGGTCCGCTGGTGACCGACATCGCCCCCGGCTACGACCACATCACCAGCGCCATCGGGGCCGCCATGGCGGGTTGGTACGGCACGGCCATGCTCTGCTATGTAACACCGAAGGAACACCTGGGCCTTCCCAATCCCGAGGATGTGCGCAACGGCCTGATCGCTTACAAGATCGCCGCCCACGCCGCCGACATCGCCCGCCACCGCCCCGGGGCCCGAGATCGTGACGACGAGCTCAGCCGCGCCCGCTACGCCTTCGACTGGAATCGCCAGTTTGAGCTCTCGCTTGACCCGGAGCGCGCCCGCGAATACCACGACGAAACCCTGCCGGCCGACATCTACAAGCAAGCCGAGTTCTGCTCGATGTGCGGTCCCAAGCACTGTCCGATGCAAACCAAGATTACCGACAAGGATCTCGAGGCGCTGGAGCAGGTTCTGGCCGCGCCATCGTTGGCGCCCACCGTTCAGAAGGAGGGCTGAAGTGCCCGGCTGGCCCTCAGCGCCAGCGCCGCCAGCTCAGGAGATTGCCGAGTGATCGCCGGTTCCAGAGGGCCTCGGGTTGCTGCGCGGACGCCTCCAGGACAAGGCGAGCCACTTCCTTGGCGGAGTGGAGTCTGGAGAGCAGGGAGAGGTCATCCTCCACGGCCTTTTGGTAGCGGCGGCGAAAGGCCTCGGCGGCACCTGGATCGTAGAGCTGGGGATCCTTGCGAATCGAGACCAGGGCGGCGAGCAGGGCTTTGCGGTAAAACCGCGTACTTTTCGCCGCCGAATAACCATCCCAGGAATGGCCCTGCTGATGGCGGTGCACCGTGGCCACCGGCTGCTCCTGCTGACAGCACTGGATGGCGCCACTCGCGGCGATGCGCATCCAGAGCTCCGTATCTTCCGCCACCGGCAGATCCGGGCGGAAGCTGCCGTAGCGCGTCAGGAAATCCCGCCGCAGCGTGATTCCGGAAGTGTGCCACCAGTCATCACAGAACAGCCAGTCCAAGGGGGCGTTCTGGCAGCGGCGGATCGTTGCGGCGCTGGGACTGGAAAGGGGGCTCTGGTGGCCGTCCCGCTTGATCAGCACCGGCTCATAAACCGCCTGCAGACCTGGATCACCAGTCAGTGTTCGCAGGCACTGATCGAAGCGGTGGGGATGGTATTCGTCGTCGGAATCCAGAAAGGCGATGTAACGGCCCGTTGCCTCGGCGATGCCCAGGTTGCGACTGGCGCTGATGCCGCGGTTGTGGTGGCCGGGATGGCACAGGGCGCGGACCCATTCGCCGCGGGCCAGCGCCAGTTGCTGGATCAGCTCCCAGGAACCATCGCCGGAGCCATCGTCGACGAATAAGACCTCCAGATTCGGATGACGCGTGGCCTCAATCGAAGCGAGACAGCGAGTCAGGAATTGGCGCCGATTAAACACCGGCACGATCACCGAAACGCGCGGGTCGCTGGTGCTGATCGGGCTCAAGCTGTGGGCCAGGTGAAGAAGATGTTGCCCCAGAAATCCTCGGGGATTGAGGTGTTGATCTCCGCTCCTTCGCTCAGGATGTGCGCCTGGTACCCCAGGGAAAGCAGGTAGGAGGTGGTCTGACTGGTGGCTGCGGTTTCCACCATGACAAGCCGCGGATGCATCGCTTCGAAAACCTTTTTGCCGCCCTCGATCACCTGGTCTTCAGCCTGTTCGACATCGATCTTGACCAGATCCAGGCGCGGCAATCGCAGACGTTCCACCAGCGCATCCAGGCTGGTGGCCGGACAGGTGATCGCCCGCTCCGGGGAAAGGTAGCCCTCCTGCGTGGCCATGTCGTGCAGAACGATGGAACCCAGGCCACTGAGATTGCCCACCGGATTCTCCATCGGCAGATAGAAGGTGACCTCCGAAACGCCGGGCCGGCAGAGGGCCTCATTCACCACCGTCACTGGAATCTCGGGATTGAGCCTGGCACTGAGGCGGATGCGTTCCGCCAGCTCGGGATTGGCCTCCACGGTGACGATCTGCTCCAGCCCGGGCTGGCGGGCCGCCAGCAGGAACGACCAGAAGCCGTGGTTGGCGCCGATGTCCAGTAACACATCGCCAGCCCTGATGTAGCTGGCGCAGTGCGCAATCTCCTCCTCCTCGTAGAGGCCGCGCTCGCCAAAGAGGTAGGGTTTGAGCATGTGATCATTGAGATCACAGCGCAGCGTGATCGTTGGGCTGCCGATCCGCAGATTGGCGGGGCATGACTTGGCCTGATCCAGGTAATGCTTGAGGTAGTCAAACAGTCGCAGCCGCAGGCCGCCGCCGGGAGGCCGGTGGGGAATCAGCACGTAATGGTGCAGACCGCTTCGGTAGATGAACTCGCCAAGCTTCACGCGTAATTGGCGACGAGCTGGGCTCTCTGCCTGAAGCATTCTGCGAGAAGAAAGTAACTATGAATCGTAGCACATCTTCCTGGATGCTTTTTACTCCAGCTGCAGTACGCCGCGGTTTCGTTCCCGGCGCAGCTGCTCCTTGGCGTCGAAGCGGGCACGGCAGTCGCCCTGGGGCACGAGCACGCAGGACACGTACTCAGAGGCTTCCGCCAGGGCGGCACGGATCGCCTTGGCGGCCGGGGTCCGTTGCACCTGGGAGTTGCTCTTGCCGAAGTTGAGGGTGCCGGCCGCCCCAGTGAGCACCTGGCCGGTGCGCCCCATGTTGGGGAAGAGCAGCAGGGCGGCCCCCGCCACCGGCAGCAGGCTGACGCCCTGTTCGCTGCGGCTCGCCACATTGCTGGCGCGGCCTTCCACCGTGCGCTGGCTTACCACGTCGCCCGTGCTGCTGTCGACGATGCGGATGTCGATGGCGACGTAGTCCTTGGTTTCCAGCTGGGCGTTGTTCTTGCCGAAGCCGAGCAGGCCGAAATTGCTGGCATTGCCCGCCTCGTCGGTGTTGGTTTCGTAAGACGTGACGGTGCCCAGGATGATGTAACGGGCACCGGTCAGCTGGCCCCGTTTGGCGGCGTTCGGGCCCTTGCGCACCAGCCCCAGCTCCGCCATCTCCTGCTCGGAGAGCACCGCGTTCACATTGCTGCGCTCCACCACCTGCAGCGCGCCGGTGGCCTGCAGCTCATTGGCCAGGACGGAGGCCAGGTCTGCCGCCACCGGACCCTGCCACCACCAGGCGGGTTGGGTGACGGTGTTCTTGAACTCCGGCACTGAAACCGTCGGTTTGCCCTTGGCCAGAGCCGCCAGCGGCAGGGAACCAATCCCGCTGATCAGGCCCAGGCTCAGCAATCCGGTCAGGGCCTGCCGCAGGGGCGATCGTCGGCGGTGGGCAGGGGCAGTGGGAGCCATGGAGGCCTGAAAGGGCTTCCATTCAAGCAAGGGCGGCCTGGCTCAAGCCAGTGACGAAACTGGCCCGGCCAAGGGGTGGCTTTGTAGTCGGGAATACCATCGCGCCCCTCGGCGTTTCGGTTCACTTGTCTATCCCGCCCCCGCGCCGCTCACCCCTTCGGTGGCCGCGCTCCCCCATGACTGCCTCCCTCCCCCGTTCGCAGGACTCCCAGGGTTCCGGCCCCAGGCCAGCGCCGATGTTCGAGCTCATCCCCTACGAAAAGTTCCGCGACACCCCCGCGGTGCGCTTTTTCGACATCACGGTGCCCACGTCCAACGCCCGCGACCTGGTGGTGCACAGCGGCCCGGCCGTCAGCCCCCCCGACGACCCGGCCTCTGGGGCCTGGCAGTTTTACCTGCATCCCCACCAGGAGGACAATCTGCTGGCTCTGTCCGGTGGCCGCACCTTCTTCCTCGTCAACCTGGGCTGGAATTACCCCTTCCACATCGTGCGCCTGGAGAGCGGTGGCGACATCCTGCGCATCCCGCCCGGCACCTTCCACCGCTCCGTCTCCGATCCCGATGGCTCCCTGGTGCTCAACCAGGCGGTGCGGGAGGAAGGGGCCAGCATCGTGCGCGAGTTCCGCGTCTACAACAGCGCCCATATTCCTCGGCTCTTTGCCGTCACCTCCCGCACGGCGCCCCTGCCCAAGCTGCACGGCGTCAGCTGGTGATCGGCCCGTCCTCGAGGCGCAGGTCGATCGTCACGTCGCTGGGATGAAGCCGGCCCTGCCAGCTCGGGGCCTGCTCCGGCCAGGGCAGCGCATCCGCCAGCGGCAGGAAGTGGTTGCCGCTGGCGTCGAGTTGGAAGTTGTATCGCCCTGAGGGGGTCCGCAGCTGCAGTTGCAGGGGCAGGTGGGGGGCGATCGCTGGGTGTAGGCAGGGGTAGAGCCGCTGCTGGCGGAAGCGCACCGCCAGGAGGGCCGTGTCGCCGCTGGCCTCCGGTGGTGGCAGGGGCAGGGGGCGGCCGTTGAGCCACACCGCGCCGCCGCGCCGGAAGGCTGGATCGGCACTGAGTTCGATGCGCCGCAGCGAGCCGTCCACGAAGCGGCTGGTGAATCCGCCCTCGCGGGGGAAGTCGCAGATCAGGGGCCAGGGTTCCAACGCCGGCCGCAGCTCCAGCCGGCCGGCCTGGCCATCAGCCGCCCGCCAGTCCAGCAGGGGCGGGAAACGCCACTGCCAGATCTGTCGGAACGCCGCCACCTCCAGGGCCATGCCGTCGGCGGCCAGGCTGGCGAGGATCGCTTCCATGTCGGCCCACAGGCGGCTGGGCAGCAGCTGGCGGTCGTGCAGGGCGCGGCCCCAGTCGCGCAGGCAGGGCGGACGGTGGGCCGGCTCCAGAAGGTGGGCTGCCAGGGCGCTCCAGAGCAGGGCCACGGTGCCGCTCCAGGCCGCCTCCGGCAGGCTCTCCAGGGCACGGAATTCCACCAGCCCCAGACAGCCCGCGGCGGTGCCGGGATTCCAGAACTTGTCGAAACTGATCTCACTGCGGTGGTTGTTGCCGCTGCGGTCGGCGTGCAG
This sequence comes from Cyanobium sp., assembly GCA_044352045.1. GTDB lineage: Bacteria > Cyanobacteriota > Cyanobacteriia > PCC-6307 > Cyanobiaceae > Cyanobium. The sequence continues at coordinate 12,145 of JBILEP010000019.1, forward strand.
GTGGCGCAGGGTTTCGCCGATCAGCTCGCGATGGTCGCCGCGGGGATCGCCGTTCGCCCGCTCGCCGGCCGCCTCCAGGCAGCGGTAGGCCAGCTCCAGGTCCACCATCGTGCCCGCCGCCTCGTCGGGCCGCGGCGACTGGGAGGCGGGCCCGACGCAGGGAGGGCTGAACAGGTAGGCCAGGCTGGGATGGTGCTGCCAGTAGCGCAGGATCCCCACCAGCCAGGCCGGCCTGGGGAAGAAGGGATGCTCCGCCAGCGACGGACCGCCCCAGAGCAGGTGGTTGCCACCGCCGGTGCCCTGTTGGCGTCCATCGGCCTCCTGCTTCCAGCTGCGCAGCCCCACCGCCGCGCCCGCCGATTCGATCCGCCGCAGCCAGCCGTCGTATTCGGCCCAGCTGTGGCAGATGGGCAGGTTGATCTCCAACACACCGGGGTCGGCCGCCAGCCCCAGCACCTGCCAGTGGCCGTCACTGTCCCAGGGGAGCACGCCGGACAGCCCGGGGGCCGCCAGATCCGCCAGGCTGTCGGCCACCGCCTGCAGCAGCTGGGTGAGGGGGACCCGGCTGAGGGGAGGCAGGAAGAGCTGCCAGTCGTCCGGGCCGATCTCCAGGGTGAGCACCTGGCGGGGCACCGCTTCGGGAAGGTGCTGGAGGGGCAGGCGCAGGCCGGCGGGGCCCGGGGCACCGCTGAGCTCCCGCAGCTCCTCCGTCAGCGGCCAGGGGTGGACGATCCAGCGGACTGCCGCCTCGCTTTCGGCGGGCTCGCTGCTGAGCGGGGCGGCCCAGACACGTCGCGAGGGGTCGAGGGGATCCCGCAGCGGCAGTGGCTGGAGCTTCAGGCCCAGCTGATCGCCCAGCCGGCCCAGCCAGTCGAGCGCCTGCTCCGGGGTCGGCACCCGGCCCTCCAGGCCCGGTTGGCAGGGGGAGGGCCAGCGCACCGGCGGGTTGCCGTCGACGCCGGTGACCATCCGCAGCGCCCAGCGGGGGTTGACCTCGCCGTCGTAGCACTTGCCCGGGCAGTAGAGCAGCGTGCTGCCGGGCCAGGTGTGGAGCTGCAGCTCCTGGGCCAGGCGCCGGGCCACCGTCAGCTTCGTCGGCCCGTCGGCGCTGACGCTCCACTCCGCCCCTTCGGGCTCCAGCGGCACCAGGGTGGGCTCACCGCCGAGGGTGAGCCGGATGCCATGGGCGGCCAGGCGGCTCTCCGCCACCTGGGCCACCTCCTCCCTCCAAGCCATTGGAATCCGAGGAATCAGCTGCCTCCGATCATGCTGCAGCTTCGGATCGGCACCGGCGTGACCTTCCAGATGCGCTCCGCGTACTCGCGGATCGAGCGGTCACTGCTGAAGAAGCCGCAGCGGGCGGTGTTCAGCAGGGACATGGCGCTCCAGCGGCCCTGATCCCTCCAGGTGGCGTCCACCGCGTCCTGGGCGCGGCGGTAATCGCCGATGTCGGCCATCACCCGATAGGGATCGCTGCCGCAGAGATTGGCGAGCAGGGGGTGGAAGAGCTCCCGATCGCCTTCGCTGAAGTGGCCTGAGCCGATCAGCTCGATCGCTTCCTTGCTGAGCGGTTCCTTCTCCAGCCAGGGCATCGGATGATAGCCCGCCTTGTTGAGCTCCACCAGCTCGGCGGCGGTGTGGCCGAACAGGAAGAAGTTGTCCGCCCCCACCCGCTCGCGGATCTCGATGTTGGCGCCGTCGAGGGTGCCGATCGTCAGCGCCCCGTTGAGGGACATCTTCATATTGCCCGTGCCCGAGGCTTCCATGCCGGCGGTGGAGATCTGCTCGGAGAGATCGACCGCTGGATAGATGCGCTGGCCCAGCTTGACGCTGAAGTTGGGCAGGAAGACCACCCGCAGCCGCCCGTCCATGGCCGGATCCATGTTGACGATGTCGGCGATGCCGACGATCAGGCGGATGATCAGCTTGGCCATCGC
>JBILEP010000081.1:0-7842 GCA_044352045.1 Cyanobium sp.
GAAGATCACGGTGCGGGGCGGCAGATCCTCGCCGGCGCGCAGGCGCAGGTAGCGCTCCACGATCTGCAGGGCCGCCAGGTGCTGGCGCTTGTATTCGTGGATCCGCTTCACCTGCACATCGAACAGGGAGGCGGGATCCACCAGGATGCCGGTGTCCTGGCGGATGGTGGTGGCCAGCCGCTGCTTGGCCTGCTCCCGCATCAGCCGCCACTGCTCCAGGAAGCCGCCATCGCTGGCCAGGGGTTCGAGGCGGGAGAGCTGGTCGAGTTCGCGGCGCCAGCCGCTGCCGATCGCCCCGTCGACCAGGTTCGCCAGGCCGGGATTGGCCACCGCCAGCCAGCGCCGCGGGGTGACGCCGTTGGTGATGTTGGTGAAGCGATCCGGCCAGAGAGCGGCGAAATCGTGGAAGAGGTTTTTCACCAGCAGCTCGCTGTGCAGCTGGGCCACACCGTTCACCTGATGGCTGCCCACCACCGCCAGGTTGGCCATGCGCACCTTGCGCTGGGGACCCTCCTGGATCAGGGACAGCTTCTCGAGCAGATCCGGCCGGCCGGGGTACTTGAGGCGCACCAGGCGCAGGAAGCGGGCGTTGATTTCGTAGATGATCTCCAGCTGCCGCGGCAGCAGGTGCTGGAACAGCTCCAGACCCCAGCACTCCAGCGCCTCCGGCAGCAGGGTGTGGTTGGTGTAGCTGATCGATGCCGTCGTGATCGTCCAGGCGGTGTCCCAGTCGACGCCGTGCACGTCCACCAGCAGGCGCATCAGCTCGGCCACGGCGATCGCCGGGTGGGTGTCATTGAGCTGCAGGGCGTACTTGCGGTGGAAATCGGTGACCGCCAGGCCCTGGCCCTTGAGGATGCGGAACATGTCCTGCAGCGAGCAGGACACGAAGAAGATCTGCTGGCTCAGCCGCAGCCGCTTGCCCTGCTCCATCTCATCGTTGGGATAGAGCACCTTCGAGAGTGTTTCCGACTGCACCTTCTGCAGCACCGCCCTGGTGTAATCGCCGGCGTTGAAGGAGGCGAAGTCGAAGGCGTCCGGCGCCTGGGCCGACCACAACCGCAGCGTGTTGGCCGTATGCACCCCGTAGCCCAGGATCGGCGTGTCATAGGCCACGCCGATCACGGTGTGGCCGCCGATCTGCACCGGGTAGCTCCACTCCGGCCGGATCAGCTCCCAGGGATTGCCCCGCGCCAGCCAGGGGTCGGTGCTCTCCATCTGGCCGTGGGAGCCGATCTGCTGGCGGAAGATGCCGAACTCGTAGCGGATGCCATAGCCGATAGCGGGCAGCTCCAGAGTGGCCATCGATTCCTGGAAGCAGGCCGCCAGCCGCCCCAGGCCGCCGTTGCCCAGGCCCGGCTCCGGCTCCTCGGCGATCAGTTTGTCGAGGGACAGACCCAGCTCGGCGCAGGCCTCCTCCGCTTCCTTGCGGATGCCCAGGTTCACCAGGTTGTTCTCCAGGTGTGGCCCGAGCAGGTATTCCGCCGACAGGTAGACGGCGGTGCGCACGTGCTGGCTGGTGTAGGTCTCGGCGGTGTCGACCCAGCTGTGCAGCAGACGGTCGCGCACCGCCAGGGCCAGGCAGAGGTAGTGATCGTGCAGGGTGGCCAGGGAGGGCGATTTGGCCTGGCTGGAGAAGAGATGGCGCCGCATGGCCTCCACCAGCGATGAGCCGGAGGCGGCCGGGGCGGGGGGGGTGGACAGGGCCATGGGCGGACGCGGCGGGGGAGGGCTGGATCGTTCTGATGCCTTCTTGGCAAGGCCTGCAAGGCGGTGCTGCACCAACCGCTACCGACCGGGCGGTCTTCAGATCAGCGTCAGATCGCCAGCACCTCCGCCTCGATGGTCCAGCCCATGTCGCTCTTCACCTGGGGAGGCCCGGAGAAGGTGCCATTGACGGCCGCGGTGAGGTGGGGGCGGGAGGAGGTGGCCAGCACGATGTAGCGGTCGTCGATCGCCCCCTTGCCGCTGGGATCGAAGCCCCGCCAGCCCGCCCCGGGGAGGTAAACCTCCGCCCAGGCGTGCAGGTCGTAGCGCTTCGGCTTGGGCTCCACCAGGTGGTAGCCGCTCACGAAGCGGGCGGGCAGGCCGACGCAGCGGCAGGCCTCCACCATCAGCATCGCCAGATCCCGGCAGGACCCCACCCGCTCCTTCAGGGTGCGGCCGGCGGGCCAGGCGGGCCCCAGATGGCGCTGGGTGTATTTGACCCGGTCCTGGATCATCGCCACCAGCTGGCGGAGGAACGGCAGTGCCCGCTGTTCGCTGCCCATCAGCGCCTCCTGGGCCAGATCCACCGCGGCTGGGTCGTGCTGGCCGTTGGGGAGCCAGCCGAGCAGGGCGCCGCTGAGGTCGAGGTTGAGGCGGCCGGCGGGAAAGGGCAGCTCCGGCTCCTGCTCCTCCAGGCACATCTCCAGGGCCGGGGGAGGCTGGGTTTCCACCTCGCTCACCCCCCGCAGCAGGAACACATCGGTGCTGCCGCAGAAGCGGGCCCGCAGGATCTCATCGCCGCTGGCGGCCAGCAGCGGAAAGAGGCTGGCGGGCTCCGGGGTGATCGAGAGGTCGAAGTGCAGCAGCCGCTGGAAGCCATGACCGCGGGGCTTCAGACAGAAGCGATGCGGGCCGAGCAGGACGGGAGCGCTGTAGCGGTAGGTGAGGCTGTGGGTTATGCGGGCGCGCATGACGGCTCGGGACTGTCCTTGCTCTCGCCGCTGCTGGCGGCGATGAAGTAGCGCTGCTCGATCAGCCGGTGCATGCGGTTGAAGTCCTGCTGCAGCTGGTCGATCGCCTCATGCAGCCCGTGGGCGACCAGCTCCTCGATGCGGGTGAAGCTCCAGCGGGCCAGGGTGAGGCCGGTGAGGCATTCCAGTTCGTCCGGCGGGCCGGGCAGGGAGGTGCCGCGGATGATGCGCAGGGTTTCACTGATCCGCTCCAGGCAATAGCGCACGGAGCGGGGGAAGTGGGGATCGAGCAGCAGGAAGGCGGCCACCGCCTCCGGCGCGATCGCCCGCTGCTGCGACTGGCGGAACATCTGGTAAGCGCCGGCGCTGCGCAGCAGGGCGATCCACTGCAGCTCATCGAGCACGCCGCCGACGCTTTCGTGGATCGGCAGCAGCAGGAAGTACTTCACATCGAGGATGCGGGTGGTTTTCTCTGCCCGCTCCAGCAGGCGTCCGAGCCGGCTGAACTGCCAGGAGAGATCCCGGCTCAGGGTGGCGTCGGTGATGCCGTAGAAGAGCTGGCAGGAGCGCCGCACCTCCCGCAACTGCTCCTGGGGCGGCTGCTGCCAGAACTCCGGCTCCTGCAGATTCCAGTAGGTGCCGTTGAGCTGCTCCCACATCTCGGTGGTGATCACATCACGGATCTGGCGGGCGTTCTCGCGGGCGATGGCGATGCAGTTCACCACGCTGCTGGGGTTTTTGGGATTGCGAACCAGGAACTCCACGACGTCGTTGGGGCTGACGCCGCTCTGCAGCTCATCGAACAGCTCCCGCTCGCCGCTGGCCTCGATCAGGGGCAGCCAGGGCTCGGCGCTGCCGGGGGGGCAGTCGAGGGCAAGGGCCTCGCTCACTTCCACAAAGCGGGCGACGTTCTCGGCGCGCTCGATGTAGCGGTGGATCCAGTAGAGGGAGTCGGCGACGCGGCTCAGCATGAGAGGTCTTCCACGATCCAGGTGTCCTTGCAGCCGCCGCCCTGGGAGGAATTCACCACCAGGGAGCCGCGCCGCAGCGCCACGCGGGTGAGGCCGCCGGGGGTGACCCAGGCGCCCTTGCCCCGCAGCACGTAGGGCCGCAGGTCGACATGGCAGGGGTAGAGCTCCCCTTCGGAGAGGGAGGGCACGGTGGAGAGCTCCAGGGTGGGCTGGGCGATGTAGTTGCGAGGGTCGGCCTCGATCTTGGCGGCGAAGCTGGCGATCTCCTCGGCGCTGGCGTGGGGCCCGATCAGCATGCCGTAGCCGCCCGCTTCCGCCACCGCCTTCACCACCAGCTCGCCCAGGTGATCCAGCACATAGGCCCGCTCCTGGGGCCGGGAGCAGAGGTAGGTGGGCACGTTCTCGATAATCGGCTCTTCGCCCAGGTAGTAGCGGATCATCTCGGGCACGTAGGCGTAGATCAGCTTGTCATCGGCCACGCCGGTGCCCGGGGCGTTGGCGATCGCCACCCGGCCGGCGGCAAACACATCAATCAGCCCCCGCACCCCCAGCATCGAGTCGGCCCGGAACACGGCTGGATCCAGGAAGTCGTCGTCGATGCGGCGGTAGATCACATCCACCGGCTCGAGGCCGGCGGTGCTGCGCATCCACACCCGCCCCGCCTCGCAGACCAGGTCGCGGCCCTCCACCAGCTGGATGCCCATCTGCTGGGCCAGGTAGCTGTGCTCGAAGTAGGCGCTGTTGTAAACGCCCGGCGTGAGCAGCACCACCTTGGGGGTGTCGGTCCAGGGGGCCAGCTCCCGCAGGGTCTGCAGCAGCTGGGAGGCGTAGTTGTCGATCGGCGCCACGGCCCGGCCGCTGAACAGGCTGGGGACGATGCGCTTCATCACCCGCCGGTTCTCAAGGAAGTAGGCCACCCCCGAGGGGCAGCGCAGGTTGTCCTCCAGCACCCGCCAGGTGCCGGCGCCATCGCGCACCAGATCGAGGCCGGAGATGTGGCACCAGCGATCGAGCGGCGGCCGGATCCCCCGCATCTGGGGCCGCCAGCCCTGGGAGCTCACCACGTCCTCCTCCGGCACGACCCCGTCGGCCAGGATCTTGCCGTCGCCGTAGACATCGGCCAGGAAGCGATCGATCGCCTCGAGGCGCTGGATCAGGCCCTTCTCCAGCACCTGCCATTCGCCGGCGGTGATCAGCCGGGGCAGGGGATCAAAGGGCAGGATGCGCTCCACTCCCTGGCTGCCGGAATCGTTGAGGCGGAAGGTGGCGCCCAGCCGCTTGAGCAACATGCCGGCGGCGGCGTGGTTGTGGTTGAGCTGGTCGAGGCCCATCCGGCCGAGGGAGGAGAGCAGGGGCCTCAGGCCGGCGCGGGGCTGCTCGGCGCCGCTGAAGTACTCGTCGTAGCCGTGGTTGGGGCGATATTCCGTGAACATGTCGTCGCGCTCCGCTGCCGCGATCCTGCAGCGCCACCAGGGGGCGCTCCGGTGACCGTTGTTACAGGAAGCGACGCCGGCAGCGGAAGCTGGCGTGCCTCGGAGCGCAGCTGGCGGGCGTCAGAGCAGAAAGTAACGCTGGGCCATCGGCAGCACCTCCGCCGGTTCGCAGCTGAGCAGCTCGCCGTCGGCGAACACTTCATAGGTTTGTGGATCCACTTCCATCTTCGGCAGGGCGGTGTTGTTGCGCATCGCGCTCTTGCCGATGGCGCGGGTGTTCACTACAGGCGCGCAGGGCCGCCGCAGGCCCAGGCGGCGGGGCAGGTCGTCGTCGAGGGCGGCCTGGCTCACGAAGGTGAGGCAGCTGGGGGCCAGGGCGGCGCCGTAGGCGGCGAACATCGGCCGGCCGTGCACCGGGCCCGGGGTGGGGATCGAGGCGTTGGCGTCGCCCATCTGGGCCCAGGCGATCGAGCCGCCCTTGAGCACCAGCTCCGGTTTCACCCCGAAGAAACCCGGCTTCCAGAGCACCAGATCCGCCAGCTTGCCCACCTCCACCGAGCCCACCTGGCTGTCGATGCCGTGGGCGATCGCCGGGTTGATCGTGGTCTTGGCGATGTAGCGCTTCAGGCGCGTGTTGTCGTTGCGCTCGCTGTCGCCGGCCAGCGGGCCGCGCTGCACCTTCATCTTGTGGGCCGTCTGGAAGGTGCGGGTGATCACTTCCCCCACCCGGCCCATCGCCTGGGAGTCGCTGGCGATGATCGAGAAGGCGCCCAGGTCGTGGAGGATGTCCTCGGCGGCGATCGTTTCGCGGCGGATGCGCGATTCGGCGAAGGCCACATCCTCCGGGATGTGGGGATCGAGGTGGTGGCACACCATCAGCATGTCGAGGTGCTCCTCGAGGGTGTTGCGCGTGTACGGGCGCGTTGGGTTGGTGGAGCTTGGCAGCACGTTGGCTTCGCCGCAGATGCGGATGATGTCCGGCGCATGGCCGCCGCCGGCACCCTCGGTGTGGAAGGTATGGATCGTGCGGTCGCCGATGGCGCGGATCGTGTCCTCCACGAAACCCGCCTCGTTGAGGGTGTCGGTGTGGATGCACACCTGCACGTCCAGGCGATCGGCCACCGAGAGGCAGCAGTCGATCGCCGCCGGCGTGGTGCCCCAGTCTTCGTGGAGTTTGAGGCCGCAGGCGCCGGCGCGGATCTGCTCCTCCAGGGCCTCGGGGGTGCTGGCGTTGCCCTTGCCGTAGAAGCCCAGGTTCACCGGCAGGCCCTCGGCGGCCTGAAGCATGCGCTCCAGGTGGCCGGGCCGCTGCCGCCCCCCAGCAGGGTGGTGACGCCGCTGGCCAGGGCCGTTTCGATCTGCTGGGGGCAGATGAAGTGGATGTGGGTGTCGATCGAGCCGGCGGTGACGATGTGCCCCTCCGCGGCGATCGCCTCGGTGCCCGGGCCCACAATGATGTCCACCCCCTCCTGCACGTCGGGGTTGCCCGCCTTGCCGATCGCGGCGATGCGGCCGTCCCGCAGGCCGATGTCGGCCTTGACGATCCCCCACCAGTCGAGGATCAGGGCGTTGGTGATCACGGTGTCCACCGCCCCCTGGCTGCGGGGGGTCTGGGCCTGGCCCATGCCATCGCGGATCACCTTGCCGCCGCCGAACTTCACCTCATCGCCGTAGTGGGTGAGATCCTTCTCCACCTCCAGGATCAGCTCGCTGTCGGCCAGGCGCAGCCGATCGCCGGTGGTGGGGCCGTAGGTCTCGGCGTAGGCACGGCGGCTGATGCGGTAAGGCATGGACGATCTCCGTCGGGGGGCTCGGGGGAGCGGGGTCAGTCGAGCGGGCCGTTGATCAGGCCGTTGAAGCCGAACACGCGGCGGGCGCCGGCGAAGGGCACCAGCCGCACCTCGCGGCTGTCGCCGGGCTCGAAGCGGATGGCGGTGCCGGCGGGGATGTCGAGCCGCAGGCCGCGGGCCGCGTCCCGGTCGAAGCGCAGGGCGCTGTTGGCCTCATGGAAGTGGAAGTGGGAGCCCACCTGCACGGGCCGGTCGCCGCTGTTGGCCACCGTGAGGGTGGTGACGGGGCGGCCGGCGTTGAGCTCGATCTCGCCGGGTTCCGGCAGCAGTTCACCGGGGATCAGGGGGGGCATGGCGGTCAGCGGATCGGGTCGTGCAAGGTGACCAGCTTGGTGCCATCGGGGAAGACCGCCTCGATCTGCACCTCGTCCACCAGCTCGCTCACCCCCTCCATCACCTGGTCGCGGCGCAGCCAGGTGGTGCCCTCCTCCATCAGCTCGGCCACGCTGCGGCCATCGCGGGCGCCCTCCAGCACCAGGAAGCTGAGCCAGGCCACCGCCTCCGGATGGTTGAGCTTCAGGCCCCGGCCCAGCCGCCGTTCCGCCAGCAGGGCGGCGGTGACGATCAAGAGCTTGTCCTTCTCCTGGGGGGTGAGATGCATGGAAGCGGCGGAGACCCTCCCACTGTGGCAGCGCCGCGCCGTTCCGCCCGTTCAGGGCGGACCCTGAGCCGCCGTCTCCTGGAACGGCCACACCCGCGGTGCGTCGGGCGCCGCCAGGCCCCGCTCGGCCCGGACGCGGGCCCAGATCCGCCGGAACCAGAGCCGGCCCGCCTGGCTGGAAGGCCCCCGGTAGCGGGCCACCAGCCCCTGGCGCAGGGCGCCGCAGGCCATCGTTCCCTCCAGGCCCCGGCGGTCGTCCCGGGCCGCCGCCAGCAGGGCCGCCAGGACCGCCGGCGCCAGGGGGGCCGG
>JBILEP010000084.1:0-7705 GCA_044352045.1 Cyanobium sp.
GGCTGGGAAGAAAGGACGGTTAAGCCCAGAGAGGCTGCGCCGATGAAAGCCCAGGGCTTCCACGCCTGATAGGAATTGCGAGTGGGAACCATGGCTGAAAAGGGAATAGGAGAGTAGTAGTGGAGAGGGGCCACCCAGACCGGGGGTCAAGGTTCGTAGTAACTTAACCCCTGCGGAAAACACTGTCAACCTGAATTTCAGGAACCGTGGGGATTCTCTGGTTGAGACTTGCCGAGACACCTTGCGGGGCAATGCATCCTTCCCAGGTCGGGCTTGCCTGGAGCTGGGAAACCCGTGAACCCTGACAAAAGTCGGCCAGCTTCCCCGCAGGCTCCAGCCACGGGGCACAAGCGTTCTCCAGCCAGAGTTTCCACTTCGCTTGGTCTCCCGCTACAGCCCCGCGCCCTGTCGAGGGGTCTGGCCGGGCCCTTGACCAGGGTCGTCCGCGGGGCCCGTCAGTCGAAGCCCAGCAGGTCGAAGATCTCGCGGTCCTTCAGGGATTCGGCCTCCAGGGGCCGCACGTTCTCGAGCATGGTGCGGGCCAGGCTCAGGTACTCCTGCTGCACCTGCTCCACCTCCGGGCTGGGCTCCATCTCGAAGATCGTGCACTTCTTGAGGCGGGAGCGCCGGATCGCATCAACATCGCGGAAATGGGCCATGGTCTTCATGCCCACCCGGGCGTTGAACTTGTCGATCTGGTCGGTGTCCACACTCCGGTTGGCCACCACGCCGCCGAGCCGCACCTTGTAATTCTTGGCCTTGGCCTGAATCGCGGCGATGATGCGGTTCATCGCGAAGATCGAGTCGAAGTCGTTCGCCGTCACGATCAGGCAGTAATGGGCGTGCTGCAGGGGCGCCGCGAAGCCGCCGCACACCACATCCCCCAGCACGTCGAAGATCACCACGTCGGTGTCCTCCAGAAGGTGGTGCTCCTTGAGCAGCTTCACCGTCTGGCCCGTCACGTAGCCGCCGCAGCCGGTGCCGGCCGGCGGCCCACCGGCCTCAATGCACTGCACGCCGTTGAAGCCTTCAAACATGAAATCTTCCGGCCGCAGCTCCTCCGTGTGGAAATCCACCGTTTCCAGGATGTCGATCACCGTAGGCACCATCTGCTTGGTGAGGGTGAAGGTGGAATCGTGCTTGGGGTCGCAGCCGATCTGCAGCACCCGCTTTCCCAGCTTCGAGAAAGCGGCCGAGAGGTTGGAGGAGGTGGTGCTCTTGCCGATGCCACCCTTGCCGTAGACAGCGATCACCAGCGCCCCCTCCTCAATGCGCAGGGCGTCGTCCTGGTGCACCTGAACGCTGCCTTCGCCGTCCTCACGGCGGCTGGCATCGGTGCTGGCGGGGGGCTGGAGGGTGGTGGTCATGGGCGGGCCTGGGGAGACCTGGGCACTTCCTTCCATGCAAGGACAGCGCCAGCGCGGCTGGGGGTCCCTGGCGCAAAGCGAAACATCAGGGTTTCGCAAGCGGCAGCGGCCCTGCCGCCTCCCCAGCCCCATCGCCTTGGCCTGGGTAGGTTTTCTACAGAACTGAATCTCAGATCTCCAGGATGGAACTGATTTTCAAGGGCCCCAGCGACCGTCGCCTTCTGGCCGTCACCATCGATGATGCCCCCCTCTCCGGGCTGGATGCGCCGGAAACGGGAACAGCTGCTCTGCTCGATCTGCTGGCGACGCTTCAGATCCCCGCCACCTTCTTCTGCATGGGCCAGCGGGTGAAGGCCAACCCCGGCATCGTGGCCAGGGCCGTGGGGGAAGGCCATGAGTTGGGCAACCATTTGTTCGGAGAGGCTTGGGCGATCGGGCTGCCGCGGCAAGCCTTCCTCCAGCAGCTTGAGGACACCGCCCACACGATTTCCGAGGCGCTCCAGGCCGCCGGGCTGCCCACTCCGCCCCTGAAGTGGTTTCGCCCCAGCGGTGGTTGGCCCACCCCCCAAATGCTGGGATGGGCCGAAAGCCAGGGTTACCGCACCGTGCTCGGCTCGATCTGGCCCTTGGATGGCATCTCGATTCCCCTGCTCAGCCCCGAGAAGCGCCTGGAGCTGCAAGCACAATGTGTGGAGCGTTTCGCCCACCCCGGCGGCATCCTCGTGTTGCATGACACCGAGGATGACAATCCCTACACGCGGGAAACCCTAAGGATTGTGGTGCCGAAGCTGAAGGACGCGGGTTATGGCTTCGTGACCCTCTCGGGATTGTTGGGCTGAGGCAAGGGTGGGCCCCCTCAGGGCCGCTTCAACGACTGAAATGTGCCTTGGCGTCGTACAGGATTTCGGCGTCGATCAGGGCGATACCCCGCTCCCGGGCGAACAGCTCGGTGTTGCGCCGCACCTTGCCGCGCACGAAGAAGGGGATCTTGTGCAGTTCCGCCTCGCCGTCGGCACTCCAGTGGAGGTCCCCATCGGCGGCCAGGGCTTCGGCGGGGGCAGCCGCGGCAGCGCTCGCGCCTTCGTGCACCGGATCCGCTGCCGGGCTCACCGAGGGCGCCCCATCCCCCAGGTGGCTGCGGTGGCCATCCACGAACTCAAAATCGTGGCGGAACATGCCGATCAGGTGCTCCTCCAGGCCCATCATCAAGGGGTGCACCCAGGTGTCGAAAATCACGTTCGCCCCCTCCCAGCCCATCTGGGGGGCGTAGCGGGCTGGCACATCCTGCACATGCAGGGGCGTGCTGATCACGGCGCAGGGCACCCCCAGTCGCTTGGCGCTGTGGCGCTCCATCTGGGTGCCGAGCACCAGCTCCGGGGCCGCCTCCGCCATCGCCTTCTCCACCACCAGGTAGTCGTCGCTGATCAGGGCTTCCAGCCCCAGCTCCTTGGCGGCGGCCCGCACCTCGCGGGCCAGCTCGCGGCTGTAGGTGCCCAGGCCCACCACCTCGAAGCCCAGCTCCCGGCTAGCGATGCGGGCGGCGGCCAGGGCGTGGGTGGCGTCGCCGAAGATGAACACCCGCTTGCCGGTGAGGTAGGTGGAATCCACCGAGCGGGAATACCAGGGCAGGCGTGAGGCACGCTCCCCCTCCCCCAGCGCCGGCGGGTCCAGACCCAGCAGGGCGCAGGTTTCCCGCAGGAAATCCTCGGTGGCGCCCACCCCGATCGGCACCGTGCGCACCGTGGCCATGCCGAAGCTGCGCTCCAGCCAGCTGCACACAGGCGCCGCCAGCTCGGGATACAGGCACACATTGGCGTCGGCGCTCGGGATCCGCAGCAGATCCGCCGGCCTCGCCTCCAGGGGCGCCACCACGGTGACCTCGATGCCGTGCTCCGCCAACAGTTTGGTGATCTCCCGCACGTCGTCGCGGCAGCGGAAGCCCAGCAGGCTGGGGCCGAGCAGGTTCACCCTTGGCCGGCGGCCCTCGGCGCGCCAGCGGCTGGGGTCGATCTTGGGGCTGCCGGGGGGCGGCACCTGCTCCTTCAGCAGGCCGCGCACCAGCTGGTAGAAGGTTTCCGCGGCCCCCCAGTTCTCCTTCTTGGAGTAGGCGGGCAGCTCCAGGCTCACCATTGGGATGCCCCCCAGGTCCATGCCGGCCGCTAGGGCGCCGGGTTGGTCCTGGATCAGCTCGGCAGTGCAGCTCTCCCCCACCAGCAGCGCCTCGGGCCGGAAGCGCTCCACCGCCTCCGCCACGGTGCGCTTCACCAGTTCAGCGGTGTCGCCCCCCAGATCCCGGGCCTGGAACGTGGTGTAAGTGACGGGAGGGCGGCGGCCGCGCCGCTCGATCATCGTGAACAGCAGATCGGCGTAGGTATCGCCCTGGGGGGCATGCAGCACGTAGTGCACCCCCTCCATCGAGGTGGCCACGCGCATGGCGCCCACATGGGGGGGGCCTTCGTAGGTCCAGAGGGTGAGTTCCATGGCGGGATCAGGTGAAAGAGAGGAGGTTGCGGCGGCGCAGGGAGCGGGCGAACAGCTCGGCTAGCTCACCGGCCTGGTCGCAGCCGTGGATGGGGCTGAACACCAGCTCAATCGACCACTTGGTGGCCAGACCCTCCGCCTCCAGGGGATTGGCCAACCCCAGGCCGCAGACCACCAGATCGGGCTGGGCGGCCCGCACCCGATCCAACTGGCGCTCCACGTCTTGCCCCTCGCTCAGGGCGGTGCCGGGGGGGAGCAGGGCGATCTCCTCGGCCATCAGCTGGCGGTCGAGATACGGGGTGCCCACCTCCACCAGCTCCATGCCGCATTCCCGCTGCAGGAAGCGGGCCAGGGGGATCTCCATCTGGGAATCGGGCAGCAGGAACAGGCGCTTGCCCGCCAGCCGCTCCCGGTGCGGAGCGATCGCCCGCCGGCCTCGCTCCATCAGGGGCTCCAGCACCTCCGCCACCACCTCCGGGGCGATGCCGAAGGTGGCGGCGGCGGCCTCCATCCACAGCCGACTGCCCTCCACTCCGAAGGGGTAGGGGGCGCGGATCAGCTCGGCGCCTCGGCGTTGCAGCGCCCGGGCGGTGCCGCTCAAGAACGGCTGGGCCAGCAGCACTCGCGTGCCCGGCCCCACCGGCGGCAGCTCGGTGGAGCGGCGCGGCGGCAGGCTGCGCACCACCGGAATGCCCAGGCGTTGGAACAGGGCCACAAAGCGGTCCTCGACCGCGTCCGCCAGGGTGCCCACCAGCAGCAACTGGGGCTCCTCCGTGCTGGGAAGCAGGGGCAACAGGGCCTGCAGGGCGTTGTCCTCCCCCTGGGTGAAGGTGGTTTCGATGCCGCTGCCGGAATAATTAAGCACCCGCACCCGGCCGGCCATCTGGGCGCTGAGGCGCTCGGCGGCGCGGGCCAGGTCGAGCTTGATCACCTCGCTCGGACAGGAGCCCACCAGGAACAGGGTGCGGATCTCGGGCCGGCGCTCCAGCAGGTCGCGCACCAGCCGGTCGAGTTCGTCGTTGGCGTCCGCCAGGCCAGCCAGATCACGCTCGCCGAGGATCGCGGTGCCGAAACGGGGCTCGGCGAAGATCATCACCCCCGCGGCGCTCTGCACCAGGTGGGCGCAGGTGCGGGAGCCCACCACCAGGAAAAAGGCATCCGGCATGCGGCGGTGCAGCCAGACGATCGAGGTGAGGCCGCAGAACACCTCGCGCTGCCCGTTCTGCTTGAGCACCTCAGGCGTCGCGCTGACAACCATGGCAATGGCGGTGATGACCCCTCAGAGTTAGCCAGGCCCGCGCTCCGGCGGGGGGCCTCGTCACAACTGTTGGGAAGGTGGTGGGATCGGGCGGCTCAAAGCCGGCGGCGGAACCCCTCGGCGAAGCCGCCCCGCTCGGAATCCTCGGAAGCCCGGCTGAGTTTCCAGACATTGCGGCTCAGCCGGCGGGCCCGCAGGCCGCCCCGCTGCACCAGCGCAGCGCCCGGCCGGGCGCCCAGCAGCTGGCTCACCTCCGCGGTGCTAAGGGGGGCGCCGGTGTCGATCGCCAGCTGCACCAGCTCCAGCCGCTGGCGCAGGGCCGTCAGATCGGCGCTGCCGCCATCCTCATCCTCATTCCAGATCCAGGGCAGTTGCTGGGGGCCATCGGCCAGGCGCTGCATCAGGCCCAGGCCGATGAAGGCCAGGGCCTGCTCGGGCTTCACCCCCTGCTCCACGGCCCGGGCCAGCCAGTCGGGCATGGCTCCGGAAGCGTCGCTCACGGTCTCGGTCACCGGCATCGGTTCGGCCTGGCTGGCGGTGGGGCTGGCGGCGCGTCGGGAAGCCATGGCATCGGCCGGAAACGTTGGCCGGACGGTACCGGCTGCCGGCGGGGCGGCAAGCCCCGGGGGCACACCCTTCCCTCAGCTGCGGCGCAGCCAGCCCGGGGCGCCGCCGAACCACTCGCCCAGGTCCTCGCCGCCGGGCCGCGGGCGCTCGTCCGGTTCGGGGCTGCCCAGGTTCAGGTCCGCCAGCAGGCGGTCGACCCCGTCGGCGGGGGGCTGCCCCAGCTGGCGGCGGCGAGCCTGGCGCAGCCAGCTGGCCACGCCGGGGTCGCGGTCGGCGAACTTCTGCAGGTAGATGCGCTCGCTCAGGCTCACTGGCGCATCCACGGCGATGCGCTCGAGGATGGCTTGCAGGCGCAGGCGGGTGGTGGGGGTCAGCATCGGCGGCTGGATCATCGGCGTTGATGGCCGTGATAGCGGCTCCTGATCGGAAGGCTGTGGCCAAGGCCACCAAAGCGCCGCCCCTGTCAGGGGGTCGCGATGCAGGCGGAGTTAAGCTCAGCTCCCTTCCGCCACGACTCCTCCCCGCCACGTGACGGACGGCAGAACTCCCCCCACCAGCCGCTTCCCGGGGGGATTCGCCTCCGCCGACGATCGGGCCGTGAGCCGCCGGCGCGAGGCCCTGCGCCTCGCCGGTGAAGGTGGCCGTGCGGAGATCACCGGCACCGTGGTGCAGCACGGCAGCGGCGCCCTTGGCGGCGATGGCGCCAGCTGCGTGATCACCACCGACAGCGAGAGCCCGCGGCTGCGCCAATCGAGCCATGTGCAGTCGATTGAGCTGCGCACCTATGTCTTCATCGATTCCCTCCAACCCCAGCTGGCCGCCTACATGGGCACGGTGTCCCAGGGGTTCCTGCCGATCCCCGGCGACGCCTGCCTCTGGCTGGAGGTGTCCCCGGGCATGGCGGTGCACCGGGTCACCGACATCGCCCTGAAAGCCAGCACCGTGCGCCTCGGCCAGATGGTGGTGGAGCGGGCCTTCGGCTCGATCGCGATGTATCACCGCGACCAGAGCAACGTGCTCCACTCCGGTGAGGTGGTGCTCGAGGCGATCGGGAGCAGCGTTGGCCAGCGCAGCCGCTGCGAGGTCACTTGGACGGAGATCATCCGCGCCATCACCCCCGACCATGCGGTGCTGATCAATCGCCAGAACCGCCGCGGCTCGATGATCCAGTCGGGGATGAGCATGTTCATCCTGGAAACAGAGCCCGCCGGCTATGTGCTGATCGCCGCCAACGAGGCGGAGAAGGCCTCCAACATCACTGTGGTGGATGTGAAGGCGGTGGGGGCCTTCGGCCGCCTCACCCTCGCCGGCAAGGAGGGGGATGTGGAGGAGGCCGCCGCCGCCGCGATGCGGGCGGTGCAGCAGATCAACGTCTGAGGCCGAGGCACTGGCGCAGGGCCGGGCCGATCGCCCGGGCCGCCTTGCCCCTGCTGCCCAGTCGCGCCCGCAGATGGTCGTTCATGCGGGCATAGCTGCTGCCGGCCTCCCGCACCCAGAAGATCGGGTCATAGCCGGCGCCATGGCCCTCCGGGGCGCGCAGGATCAGACCGCGGCAGAGGCCCTCCGATTCGGCGACGGTGCGGCCGGAGGGATCGGCCAGGGCCATCGCGCTCACAAAGCTGGCGCCGCGGTAGAGGGAATCGTCCAGCTCCTTGAGCAGCCGGTGGATGCGCTCAGCGTCGCTGGGGGCGTAGCGGGCGGAATACAAGCCGGGCCGGCCCTCCAGGGCGTCCACCTCGATGCCGGAATCATCCGCCAGGGCCCAGGCGCCGGTGCGGGCGGCGGCGGCCTCCGCCTTGAGGCGCGCGTTCTGGGCGTAGCTGGCGCCCGTTTCCTCCACCTCCAGGTCGGCGGGTTGGGCCAGCACCTCCACGGCCACCAGGGCCAACATGGCCCGAATCTCGGCCACCTTGTGGGGGTTGCCGCTGGCTATCACCAGGCGGGGCGGGGTAGGGCGCAGTCGACTCGACACACGGAGCCCGGGAAGGGCGCCATTGTGGCCCGGCGACGGGCAAGGGGGTGAGGCAGGATG
>JBILEP010000114.1:0-6581 GCA_044352045.1 Cyanobium sp.
CGATCGCCTCCCGGCTGCCGCACAGTCGATTGACCAGCGTGGACTTGCCCACATTGGGCCGGCCGATGATGGCGACGACGGGCAACGCCACGCGGATATTTCCTGGCTTCAGTTCGTGGTTCGACCCTACCGCCCGCCCCGGCCGGCGGTGCTCTCAGGCCACCGGCAGGTCGCCGGGATGGCCGGCCACCGGATCGCTGGGGGGCTCCAGCAGCGGCGGCAACGGACCGCTGGCGGGCAGCGGCTCACCGGCCAGGGCCAGTTGGGCCAGCAGCCAGTTCGCCGCCGTCGCCCGGCGGGTGCGGCGGGGGTAGAGCTCGCCGATGCGGTAGCCAGCGAAGCCCAGTTGCTCCTTGAGGAGTTGTTTGTGCTCCCTGGGGATCGAGCGGGTGAGGGCAACGCTGGCGGGACGCTCGGCGATGAAGGCGGGCTCCACCGCAAAGGTGGTGCGCCAGGGCTCCGCCGTGGCGGTTCCGGCGCGCCAGACACCGCTGGCATCCGGCTCGTAGCCGAGCCGGCTCCAGATCAGCTCACAGACGAAGCGATCGCTGGTGCGATCGGCCAGAACGGCCTCCAACAGGGCACGGCTGAGGGGGACGGGAGCGTCCACGGGCGGAGCGGGGGTGGCCCGGCGGCGGAGAATCAGGTCACGATGATCGCCGATCCCACCGCCCTACACCCCGATCCCGCCACCGCCCCGCTGGCGATCGGCGGCCGCCGGCTGCGCTGCCGGGTGCTCCAGTCGCCCCTGGCGGGGGTGAGCGACGCCGTCTTCCGCCGCCTGGTGCGGCGCTGGGCTCCGGATGCCCTGCTGTTCACCGAGATGGTCAACGCCACCAGCCTGGAGCTGGGCCACGGGCTCCGCAAGCTCGACGCGCTCGGCGGCGAGAGCGGGCCGATCGGCGTGCAGCTCTTCGACCACCGCCCCGCCGCCATGGCGGAGGCCGCCCGCCGGGCCGAGGCGGCCGGCGCCTTCCTGATCGACATCAACATGGGCTGCCCGGTGCGCAAGATCGCCCGCAAGGGGGGCGGCAGCGGCCTGATCCGGGAACCCGACCTCGCCCGCCGCATCGTCGAGGCCGTGGCCGCGGCCGTCTCGATTCCCGTCACCGTCAAGACGCGCCTGGGCTGGTGCGGCGCTGACGCCGACCCGGTGGGCTGGTGCCGCGAGCTGGAGCAGGCCGGCGCCCAGCTGATCACCCTGCACGGCCGCAGCCGGGAGCAGGGCTTCGCCGGCCGTGCCGACTGGCAGGCGATCGCCGCGGTGAAGCGGGCCCTGGCGATCCCCCTGATCGCCAACGGCGACGTGAGCAGCCCGGAGGACGCCCGGCGCTGCCTGGCGGTCACCGGCGCCGACGGGGTGATGGTGGGCCGGGGAACCATGGGCGCTCCCTGGCTGGTGGGGCGCCTCGATGCCGCCCTCTCCGGCCAGGCGGTGCCTGCGGTGCCGGACGCCCGCGAGCGCCTCGCCCTGGCCGCCGAGCAGCTGCGGGCGCTGGTGGCGGAGCGGGGCGAGCACGGCCTGCTGATCGCCCGCAAACACATGGGCTGGACCTGCCAGGGCTTTGCCGGCGCTCCCCGGCTGCGCCACGCGCTGATGCGGGCGCCGTCCCCGGCGGCGGCCCTGGAGCTGCTGGCCCGGGCCGACAACGCCCTGGGCGATGGGGAAGGCCAGCCCAAGGGGGAAAGGGGGGAAAGCCCTTGACGAGACTTGAACTCGTGACCTCTCCCTTACCAAGGGAGTGCTCTACCGCTGAGCTACAAGGGCGTGTGGAGGATGGGCCGGGTTGGATTTGAACCAACGTAGGCAGAGCCAGCGGATTTACAGTCCGCCCCCATTAACCACTCGGGCACCGACCCGAACCACACCCCGAGAACTTACCAGCCGACCCTCCCCCCATGCATCTGCTCGTGCTGCACGGCCCGAATCTCAATCTGCTGGGCAGCCGCGAGCCTGGTCTCTACGGCCGCAGCTGCCTGGATGACATCAACGCCGCCCTGGCCGGATGCGCCCAGGCGCTCGGCGTCGGCCTCGACTGCTTCCAGAGCAACCATGAAGGGGAGCTGGTGGAGCGGATCCACCAGGCGGGGGCCAGCGGCGGCGGCCCCGCCAGCGACGGCATCCTCATCAACGCCGCGGCCTACACCCACACCTCGATCGCCATCCGCGACGCCCTGCTGGCGGTCGCCCTGCCCTTCGTGGAAGTGCACCTCAGCAACGTCCACGCCCGCGAGCCGTTCCGCCACCACTCCACCCTGGCGGACAAGGCGGTGGGGGTGATCTGTGGTTTCGGGCCGATGAGCTACACCCTGGCCCTCGACGCCCTGGTGGCCCACCTGCGGGCCCTGGAGTCGCGATGAGCCCAACCGAGCGGGCGCGGGTGAAGTGGCTGACGGCCCCGAGCAGCGCCGCCTGGCTGGAGGCGGCGCTGGCGGATCCAGACACCCTGCTGCTCGATCACGCCCACTGCGAGCGCAAGGCCGCGGGGGCGGCGCTGCAGCTGATGTTCCGCTACCCCTCCGACGCGGATCTGGCCCGGGCCCTGAGCCCCCTGGCGCGGGAGGAGCTGGAGCATTTCGAGCGGGTCCAGGCCCTGCTGGAGCGGCGCGGCATCCCCCTGAAACCGCTGGCGGCGCCGCCCTATGGCGCCGGGCTGGCCGGGCGGGTGCGGCGGCAGGAGCCGGGCCGCCTGCTCGACAGCCTGCTGGTGGCGGGGCTGATCGAGGCCCGCAGCCACGAGCGCATGGCCCTGCTGGCCCAGCGCTGCGCCGATCCGGAGCTGCGGGCGCTGTGGGGCGAGCTGCTGGCCAGCGAGGCGCGCCACTTCGGCCTCTACTGGGTGCTGGCGGAGCGCCGCTTCCCCCGAGCGCTGCTGCTCGCGCGGCTCGAGGAGCTGGCGGCGGCCGAACACCAGCTGCTGAGCGCACCAGCCGCCGTCCATGCCGGGGCGCGCATGCATGCCGCCGGGGTGAATCAGCCGGATTCCACGACTCGAATCCGGTTGGGCCCCGAGCGCTTGGCCTGATACATGGCCGCGTCCGCCAATCTCAGCAAGACCTCCAGATCGCTGCCGTGATCGGGGAACAGGGCGATGCCGATGCTGGCGGTGAGCCGGAAGCTCCGGCCCGCGGCGACAACGGGCTGGGAGAGGGAGTGGAGCAGGGCCTCGCCGCGGGCCTGAATCAATTCAGCGGCGTTGACATCGCCCAGCAGGGCGAGAAATTCATCGCCGCCGATGCGGGCGACCGTATCTTCCGCCCGAATCGCCTGGCTGATGCGCTGCGCTATCTCCCGCAGCACGCCATCGCCGCATGCATGACCATAGCCATCATTCACCTCCTTGAATCCATCCAGATCGATGAACAGGACCGCCAGCTTTTGCCCCTGGCGCAGGGCGCGTTGCGAGGCGACCGCGAAGCGATCGCGGGCCAGTCGCATCAAGGGCAGACCCGTGAGCTGATCGTGATTGGCCAGATCAACAATCTCCTCCTGGCGTTGCTGAATTTCCCGCAGCAGATCCTGGGTGGACTGCTGAAAAACCCCGAGTGAGCGGAAGATCGTCATCAGCACAATGCAGAGCAGCACCCAGGTGGTCACCCAGGAGGAGGCCTGAACCGCATAGTCACTGGCATTCACATGCGGCACGATCTGGCCTGTCACCACACCGATCCCAATACCGGCCAACACGGCCAGCGACGCCATGATCATCCAGACCGTCACGCGAGGCGGATAGACCAGAGATGTCATCAGGTTGATGATCGTGAGCGCGAAGATGCCGTTGCCCACCAGCCCCCAGGTGATCAGCGCCCCCACCGCCATAGCCCAGTAGATGGCGATCGGAATAGCCGCTTTCACCTCAAGGGGCATCCGAGCACGCCAGCGATACACGCACAAAAACACCAGCGCAATACCCAGATGCAGGCTATACAGAGGCTGCCAGCCGCTCGTCCAAGAGCGCAGCAGAGAAACCGGCATGGCGAAAAACACCAAGGCGAGGATTGAGCGCAGAATCTCCTCCACGAACACCTGCCGCAACTGCCGCCAGCGCTCCTGCGGACTGAGGGGGATAACAGAGGATTGTGTCATCATCGATCCACGCCTATGGGCATTCACCACGCCTCTCCAGGCTCGACAGAGCTTCCAGCACCACAAACTCAGACGGGCGGCAGCCGCTGGGGATCATCGAGCCGCGGATAGCGCTCAGCGATCGGATCGCCCGTGAACTCGGCCACCCAACCGGCCGGGTCATTGAAGAAGCGCAGGGCACAGAAATGCGGCTCGGGCCCCATATCGAACCAGTGTCGCGTGCCGGCGGGCACCGCCAGCCAGTCGTTGCGTTCGCACAGCACCTGCAGCACCTCGTCGCCGATGTGCAGACAGAACAGGCCACAGCCCTCCACGAAGAAGCGCACCTCGTCCTCGCTGTGGGTGTGCTCGGCCAGGAACTTCTGGCGCAGGGCCTGTCGCTCCGGATGGTCGGGGGTCATGCGGATGGCATCGACCGTGGCGTAACCGCCGCTCTCCTGCACCCGGGCGATCTCCGCCGCGTAGGCCGCCAGGATCTCCGCCTGGTCCGCCCCCTCCGCCAGGGCGACCCGGGCGGGCCAGCGCTGCAGCACCACCCCCCGCTGCGCCAGCTCCTGGGCAATCACCGTGAAATCGCGGCTCACAAGCGTTGCGCTCTGCCCCCCGGCCGTCCCCGTGTGCTGGTACGTCGTCAGCTGGGTCACGGCGAGGGCTCGATCGGGGGAACCCGCCCAGCGTAGAAAGGCCGCAGCAACCGCCCCAGCCATTTCCGCTCTTCCGGACTTCCTCCGCCCCGCGGTCGCCCCGGCCGGCCTCACCCTGGTGGGTGTGGGCCCGGGGGATCCGGAGTTGCTCACCGTGGCGGCGGTGCGGGCGATCGCCGCGGCCGATCTGATCGCCTACCCGGTGGCCCGCGCCGGCGCCACCGGCATGGCCGCCACGATCGCCGCCAGCTGGATCCGGCCGGAGCAGGAGCGGCTGCCCCTGACCTTTCCGATGGTGAGGGAGGCGGAGCCCCGCCGCGCCGCCTGGCGCGCCGCCGCCGACGCGCTGGCGGACGCGGTTCGGGCCGGCCGGGCCGTGGTGCTGCTCTGCGAGGGGGATGTGTCCCTCTACGCCACCGCCAGCTACGTGTTGCTCGGCCTGCGGCAGCACCACCCGGAGATCCCCGTGCGCCTGATCCCTGGCATCAGCGCCGTGGCGGCCGCGGGCGCCGCCGCCGCCTGGCCCCTCGCCCTGCAGTCGGAAGGGCTGTTGATCCAGCCCACCCCCGACACCCCCGAGGCGCTGGCGGCTCTGCTCGATCGGGCAGCCGCCGCAGGCTGGGTTCTGGCCCTGCTCAAGCTCGGCCAGCGCTGGGCCTGGGTCCGCCCCCTGCTGGAGGCGCGGGGATTGCTGGCGGAGGCCCTGTTCGCCGCGCGGATCGGCTGGCCCGAGCAGCGCCTCGCCCCCGCCGCCGAGCTGGCCGCCGGCGAGGAGCCTTACTTCTCCCTGCTGCTGATCCGCCAGGGCCAGCCGCCGGTCCTCCCCTCCTGAATCCCGGGACGTGAATCCCAGGGCACGGTTCCCCGTATCCGTGGCAGGCGACCAGCACCGGCGGGGGGAACGAGGCTGACGGCACCACCTGGCAGGACCATGCGCGAGATCGTCTTCCGGGTCACGGCCGAACGGCCGGGCCACCTCGAGGCCACGGCGCCCCAGCCCCGGCTGACGGTGAGCGCCGCCTCCCGGGAGGAATGGCACCACGAGGCGCGGGACGTCCTGATCCGCGCGCTGGGGCCGGCGCACGCTACCTATCGGATCCGCCTGCGGCGCGGTGGCGGCAGCGCCCGGCTTAAGGTGCAGGAATGAGAAAGAAATCAAAAAATTCTCGTTCGTTCCCCTGCCCTTCCGATTCCGCCTTGTTTCCCGTTTCCCGCACCCTGCCTGCCGACAACCCAGCGCGACGCTCCTGGAACGCCCAGCGCCTGAACCGCCCCAACCACCCAGAAACCGAAGAGCTCTGGGCTTCCCCCCAGCGCCGCCGCTACCTGCTCTCCATCCAGCCCGAAGCACGCCCGCTCGCCTGAGGCCCACTTCCCCGCGGATGACCGCCCCTTCCCCTAGGGACTCCTCGCCAGCGCCACTTGTGCTGGTGCACGGCCTGCTCGATACGCCACGGGTGTTCGACGGGCTGCGGCGGGCCCTGGCGGGGCGAAAGGATCCTCTGCTGGTCCCCCAGCTGCCCCTGCGCCTCGGCCGCACCCCGGTGATGGAGGCGGCGCACCTGCTGGGCGGGCATATCGAGGCGGCCTTCGGGCGGGAGCAACCGATCGACCTGCTCGGCTTCTCGATGGGCGGCGTCATCGCCCGGGCCTGGATCCAGCTGCTGGGGGGGCACCCCCGCACCCTCCGCTTCTTCAGTGTGGGCAGCCCCCAGCAGGGCACCATCACCGCCCGGCCCTGGCCTGGGGCGCTGTTCGCCGGGATCGCCGATCTGCGCGCCGACAGCCCGCTGCTGCAGCGTCTCAACGGCGATCTTGAGGCGCTGCGCCGCATCGACTGCCGCAGCTTT
>JBILEP010000086.1:0-7499 GCA_044352045.1 Cyanobium sp.
ACCGCTTTCGCGGATCCGGACGGCTCCCTGGAGGTGGCGGTGATCGAGCACCTGCGGGTGCGGGTGCTGGCCGATGCCCAGGCCGCCTGGCTGCACGCCGAGGCCCACAGCTGGGATCCCTGGTTGCGCCGCCAGAGCGGATACCTCGGCCGGGACCTGCGCTGGGACGCTGACCGGGAGGAGGGCGTGCTGCTGATCCGCTGGGCCAGCCGCGAGCAGTGGAAAGCGATCCCCGAGGCGGAGGTCGACGCCGTCCAGGCGGAGTTCGAAGCCCTGGCCCGCGACTTCCTCAGCGCCGGTTCCGCCGCCTGCGACCACCTGCCCACCAACCCGTTCCCGCTGGTGCACGCCGGTGAGCTCGACCCCTCCTCCCTCATCGCCGCCTGACGCCCGGCTCGATCTTGGCCGCCGCCAGCGTCTGGGCATGGTGGAAGCCATCTGGGGCCAGGACAAGAGCCCGGCCCAGATCGCGGCCATCCTGCTGGAACTGAGGCAGGCCGGCGAATTGGGCCTGGTCACCCGCGTGACCCCTGCCAAGGTGCGGGCCGTGATTCGGGAGCTGGCGCAGCAAGACCCGGAGGGGGGGCTGCCGTTGCAGCATCACCCTGAAGCCCGCGCCCTGGTGAGCCCGGCCCCGCCTGACGCCAATCCGGCGCTGGGGGAGGTGGCTGTGCTCGGCGGCGGCAGCAGTGACCGGACCGTGGCCGCGGAGGCCCGCCTGGCCCTGGCCTGCCATGGGGTGGCGAGCCAACTGGTGCTGGATGTGGGGGTGGCGGGACTGCATCGGCTGCTGGACCAGCTGGAGGGCCTGCGGTCGGCGCGGGTGTTGATCGCCTGCGCCGGGATGGAGGGCGCCCTGCCCACCGTGCTCGCCGGACTGTTGCCCCAGCCGGTGATCGGGGTGCCGGTTTCGGTGGGCTACGGCGTCAGCGCCGGCGGCATGGCCGCATTGCACGGGATGCTCGCCAGCTGCGCCCCGGGGCTCACGGTGGTGAACATTGACAACGGCTATGGGGCGGCGATGGCGGCCCTGCGCATCCTCCAGGCTTCAGCGCCCGCCTGATTCAGAGGTGCTGGAGCTGGGGATAGGCGGTGAGCAGCTCCTCGGTGCTGAGCACCTCGCCGGCCCCCTCGGGCTGCCAGATCACCTCCAGGGCGATCAGGTCTTCGGAGCCGACGGCGCCCAGTTTCTGCAGGGAATCCCTCAGGTCGTCGGCGCTGGTGGAGCCCTTGAGGTCGAGGCGGCGGCGGCTGGCCACCAAGAGGGTGATGGCGATGTAGTCGCTGGTGGCGTCGCTGCTGCCCGCCTGGAGTGCGGAGGAGCCGGCGCTGCGGCTGCCGGCAACATTGACGGTGAGCTCACGGCTGAGCTTGCTGCGCTCCTGCACAGACAGACGGTTGAAGGTGCTCTCGGCGCTGAGGAAGGGGACCTGCCCCTCTTCGAGGTTGGCGTAGACCCAGAGATCGGGGTTGCGGAGCAGGGACAGGCTGGTTTCCTGCAGCACCCGCTGCAGCCCTTCGCTGGAGGAGGTGTCGGCGCTGCTGGCCAGGCGGCGCAAGTCGGCCTGGAGATCGCGAGCCGAGGAGAGCAGGCCCACCTGCAGCTGGGCGATCGTGACCGGCCCATCAGCAGCGACGCTGGCAAGGGAGCCCCCGCCGGAGGAGGGCAGGGCGGAGCCGGCGCCGCGGAAGGCATTGATGAGCAGCCCCACCACCGCCATCAGCACCAGCAGGCCAAACATGCCGCCGCCGAAG
Source organism: Cyanobium sp. (assembly GCA_044352045.1). GTDB lineage: Bacteria > Cyanobacteriota > Cyanobacteriia > PCC-6307 > Cyanobiaceae > Cyanobium. The sequence continues at coordinate 1,756 of JBILEP010000086.1, forward strand.
CCGAAAATCGGCACGATGAAGGGGAAGCCGAGCCCGCCGCCGCCATAACCGCCGCGCCCGGAATAGCCACCACCCCCGTAGTAGCCGCCGCCGCCGTAACTGCGACCGCCACCCCCGCTGTAGCCGCCACCGCCGTAACCGCGCGGGCCGGAGGGGGCCGAACGGAAGCTGCCGCCGCCGATGCGCCCGCCGCTGGCCGCATCGGCCGGCAGGGGGTGGCTGAACAGCAGACCTCCCACGAGCACCGGCAACACCAACAAGCTCGCCATGCGCCGCAGCAATCGGGCAGACATCGCATCAGACAGGAAGTGGTGGAAATCTAGGAACCGCCCCCGACAATGGTGACCACCTCCAGCGCGTCGGATTCCACCACCGGCTGCTCGCCCCAGCAGCGCCGCGACAGGATCTGACCGTTGAACTCCACCACCACCAGGCGGGGCTGAAAGCCCAACTCCCGCAGCACCGCCTCCAGGCTCAGGCCGGCCGGAACGGGGCGCGGCTCGCCGTTGACCAAGATCGTGATCGTCATCAAGGCCCCTCCTCCCCGAGGGCGGCCAGCAGGGCGGTGGTGGTGGCGGCGACATCGGCGGCGCCGGTGATGGCGCGCACCACCGCCACCCGCTCGGCGCCGGCGGCGCGCACCTCCGCCAGATTGGCGGCGTCGATGCCGCCGATGGCGAAGAAGGGAACCGGCGCTTCGGCCGCCGCGGCCCGCACATAGGCCAGGCCGACGGGCTCACGGCCCGGCTTGGTGGGGGTGGCGTGAACGGGCCCGACGCCCACGTAGTCACAGCCCTCGGCCACCGCCTGGCGCAGCTGCTCGATGGCATGGGTGCTGCGGCCGATCAGGCGCTCCGGCCCCAGCAGGCGGCGGGCCACGGCCACCGGCAGATCCCCCTGGCCCAGGTGGACGCCGTCCGCATCCACCGCCAGGGCCAGATCGATCCGGTCGTTGACCAGGAACAGGGCGCCGTGTTCGGCACAGCGGCGGCGCAGCCGCAGGGCCTGCTCCCACCGCTGCCGATCCTCCAGGCCCGCCTCCGGCTTGGCCCGGTACTGCACCAGCTTCAGGCCGGCGGCGAGGGCCTCCTCCACCCGCCGCTCCAGATCTGGCATGGGGGTGGTGACGAGGTAGAGGCGGGCGGCGGCGAGGCGGCGGCGCCGATCCTCGCTGCCGCCGCCGGCGCGCAGCAGGGCCACTTCCAGGTCGTAGAGGGCATAGCGGATCGCCGCCGCCTCGGCGGCCAGCTGCGGATCCTCACCGCGACCGAATTCCTCCAGCACCCGCAGCGCCTCCTGCACCCGCGCCGCGTTGGCGGCCAGCACCGCCTCAGGGGTGTGGCGGGCCTGCTGGGCGGGGTGGCCCATGCCGGCCGCCCCATCGCCGGCGGTGTCGCGGGCCAGCTTGTAGCGGTGGCGATGCAGGCGGCCGAGCCGCTGGCGCAGGTCCTTGCAGCGGGCCACCAGATCGGCGCGATCCAGGGCGAAGCGGGCCCAGTCCTCCAGCACCCGCAGGCCTTCGCGGGCCCGGTCGAGATTGGCGTCAAGCAGCCGGTCGATCGCGGCCTGGCCGCCGGGGGGGACGCGCTGGCTGTCGGCGGTGGAGCTCATGGGGGCGCGGAGGCCGCTTGGGTCCATCCTGTCTAGGGTGTGGCAGCGCCCGCGAGCCCGATGGCCGACCTTCCGAGCAGTCCCGACCCCGGCGGTTCTGACAATCCGATGCTGGTTCTGGTGTCCGGAATCCTGCTGCTGGGGGGCATCGCCGCCTTTATCGGCTGGGGCCTCACCCACGCCTATCCCAGCGCCTGATCGGCCAGGAGCCGGCGCGATGCCGCCGCGTCCTGGCCGATCTGGGCGCTGAGGGCGTCCAGGCTCTCGAAACGCCGCTGGCGCCGCAGCAGGGCCGCAGGCTCCACCAGCAGCTGGCGGCCCCCCAGCTCGATCTCCCGGTCGAGGAGATGCACCTCCACCGCCGAGGGGGCCAGCGGGTCGACCGTGGGCTGGGGGCCCAGGTTCATCACCGCCGCCATCCCCTCCCCGGCCGCCCCAGCCCCATCGGCCTCCAGCAACCAGGCCCGGGCGGCGTACACCCCCTCTAGGGGCAGGAACTTGCGGCCGTCCACCTGCAGGTTGGCGGTGGGCCATCCCAGGGTCCGCCCCAGGCCGCGGCCCTGCACCACCTGGCCACGAAAGCGGTAAGGGCGCTCCAGCAGGCGGGTGGCCTCCCCGATCTCACCGGCGGCCAGGGCGGCCCGGATGCGGCTGCTGCTCAGCCGTCCGTCCCGATCCGCCTCCATCGGCACCACCCGCACGGCGATGCCATGGGCGGCCCCGAGGCGCTCCAACTCGGCCACCCCGCCGCTGCGGCCCGCCCCGAAACGGAAGTTTTCACCCACCGCCAGGCGACGGGCCCCCAGCTGCCCCGCCAGCACCTCGGCCACGAAGGCTTCCGGCGTCAGGGCGGCAAGGGCGGCATCGAAGGGCACCAGCACCAGCTGGCGAATCCCCAGGGGCTCCAGCAGTTCGAGCTTCTCCTCTGGCAGATCCAGTCGCAGCCGCAGCTCACCCCGCAGCACCTCGCGGGGATGGGGCCAGAAGATCACCACCGTGGGCACCAGCGCGGCCGCCTCCACCTCCGGGCCGGCAACGGCGGCGATCACGCGCCGATGACCCCGGTGCAGACCATCAAAACTGCCCAGCGCGATGGCGCTGGGGCGCAGGGCATCGCGGGGACCGTGGAGCGAAATCAAGGGCCGGGGGGGAGGGCGCGCTCGCCCCGGCGATCCTCCCATGGCAAGTTTGGAGGGCCAGCCCGGGGCTCCATGGCCGATCCGCTCGACCTGCAGCGCATCTCCTTCGCCTTGCGCCGCGTGGGCTGGGCGCGCTTCTGGATCCAGATGGCCCTCGGCGTGGTGGTGGTGGGGGTGCTGATCTTCAACAACATCGGCGGTCAGATCGCTTCCCGCGCCGACAAGGCGCTGGGGCTGGGGCCCGGACTGACCTTGACCACCTTCTCGTTCTTCGTGCTCTGCTGGAGCCTCTGGCAGAGCTGGCTGGTGGTGCGCTGCGGCCGCGCCCTGGGCAGTCCGGTGCGCCCCAGCAAGGGGGAGACGGCCCGGCTGCTGAAGCGCGGGATCCTCGGCGATCTGGCCGGCCTGACCCTGGCGGCCGTGGGCTACCAGGCCCTGGCGGGGAGCCTGTTCGTGCAGGCCTCCATGCAGGCCGGCTTCGCCTTCGGCGGGATGATGACCACCCCCGGCGGGCGCATCACCAACTACCCGATCACCTCCCTGGAGATGCTCAGCGTGCTGAGCAACACCCAGGTGTTGTTCGCCCACCTGATCGGCCTGGGGCTGAGCCTCTGGTTTCTGCAGCGGATTTACCGGAGGGCCTGAGCACCACCGGCGGGCACCAGTTCCTCCGGGGCCGGCAGGCGATCGGGCCGCCCACGCCAGAACAGCTCCGGTTGCAGGGGCACCAGGGCCGCCCCCCCCGCGCGGATCCAGGCGACGTCGGCGGGCCAGCCCGCCGGTTCCGCCAGCGCCGATTCGAGGTCGTCCACCACCTCACCGGCCAGCCAGTAGTAGGTGCGCCCGCGCGGATCGACGCGGCGCTCGAACTGGTCGGTGTAGCGGCGCACGGCGGTGCGGCACCAGCGCAACGGGCCGATCTGCTCCGCCGGCAGGGCGGGCACATTGAGGTTGAGCAGCAGGCCCGGCGGCCAGCCCACCGCCAGCATCCCCTCGGCCACCTCCATCGCCAGGCGGGCGGCGGCGCCGAACTCACGCCAGTGGAAATCGGCGCTGCTCACCGCCAGGGCCGGCAGCCGCTCGATCGTGCCCTCCATCGCCGCCGCCACCGTGCCGGAATAGAGCACATCGGTGCCGAGATTGGGTCCGTGGTTGATGCCGGAGAGCACCAGATCGGGGGGCTCCTCCAGCAGGCGGAAGAGGCCGAGCTTGACGCAGTCGGAGGGGTTGCCGCTGCAGGCCCAGGCGGTGACCCCCGCGGCGAACAGCTCGTCGGCCCGCTCGGCCCGCAGGGGGCTCTGCAGGGTGAGGCCGTGGCCGGTGGCGGAGCGCTCCTGGTCGGGGCAGACCACCGTCACCCGATGCCCGCGCCCCACCGCTTCGGCCGCCAGGGCCTGGATGCCTCCAGCAAATACCCCGTCGTCGTTGCTGAGCAGGATGCGGAGGGGAGCCATCGGCTGCGGCAGGACCGGCAGTGCGAACGGTACGCGGGCCGATGGCGGCCGCTGCCTACAGTCAGCCCAACGCCAGCCGCCGCCCCCTTGAGCGCCTCCGTCAGCCTGCAGCAGCTCACCGACCAGCTGGCCGCCCTGGAAGCCGAAGCCTCCGCCGCGATCGCCACCGCGCCGGATGCCGCCGCCCTGGAGGCCCTGCGGGTGGGGCTGTTGGGCAAAAAAGGACGGCTGTCGTCGGTGCTGGGGGCGATGGGTCAGCTGCCCGGGGAGGAGCGGCCGCTGGTCGGGGAGCGGGCCAACCGGCTCAAGCAGCAGCTCCAGGGCCTGCTGAGCGAACGGCAGGAGGGGATGCGAGGGGCGGCGCTGGCCGAGCGGCTGGAGAAGGAACGGCTCGACGTGACGGCGCCGGCCAGCTACGTGCCGCCGGGCCATCGCCACCCCCTGATCGCCACGATCGAGGAGATCGTCGACATCTTCGCGGGGCTGGGCTACCGGGTCTCCGAGGGGCCGGAGATCGAAAGCGACCACTACAACTTCTCCGCCCTGAACATCCCGCCCGACCATCCGGCCCGGGACATGCAGGACACCTTTTATTTGTCCCCCGGTGCCGACGGCGGCGAGCGGCTGCTGCGCACCCACACCTCACCGGTGCAGATCCGCTATTTGGAGAGCAACCCACCGCCGGTGCGGGTGGTGGCGCCTGGCCGGGTGTTCCGCCGCGACGCCGTGGATGCCACCCATTCGCCGGTGTTCCACCAGGTGGAGGTGCTGGCCCTCGATGAGGGTCTCGACTTCAGCCACCTGCGCGGCACCGTGATGGCCTTCCTGAAGAGCTTCTTTGGCGATCTGCCGGTGCGCTTCCGGGCCAGCTATTTCCCCTTCACCGAGCCCTCCGCCGAGGTGGACGTGCAATGGCGCGGCCGCTGGCTGGAGGTGATGGGCTGCGGGATGGTGGATCCGGCGGTGCTGGAGGGTCTCGGCCTCGATCCCCGCCGCTGGACCGGCTTCGCCGCCGGCCTTGGGGTGGAGCGGTTCTGCATGGTGCGCCACGGCATCGACGACATCCGCCGGCTCTACACCAGCGACCTTCGCTTTCTCGAGCAGTTCTGAGCCGTGCCGCTGCCAGCGGTTCCCGACCATAAACTCGTGGATTCCTCCCGCCTTCGGCCGGTGTCCCGGGTCGGCCTGATCGTCAACGACGGCAAGGACCTTGCCCTGGCCACCGCCGACGCGATTGAACAGCGTCTCAGCGCCGCCGGGCTTGAGGTGGTGCGGGTCAGCAGCGCCGGCGGGGTGGTGGGCTTCGCCAACCCCGACCAGCTCCTGCGGGCGAAGGGCTACGCCGCCTGCGTGCCGCCGGTCTTCGACCCGGAGATGGCCCTGGCCTTGGTGCTCGGCGGCGATGGCACCGTCCTCTCCGCCGCCCGCCAGACGGCCCCGATCGGGGTGCCGATCCTCACCATCAACACGGGCCACCTGGGGTTCCTGGCTGAGGCCTACCTCAAGGATCTCGATCGCGCCCTCGAGCAGGTGGTGAGCG
>JBILEP010000087.1:0-7468 GCA_044352045.1 Cyanobium sp.
GTCGGCTTGGGTGTGGACTCGGCGCTGCAGGCCGGCAGGAGGGGGTTGGGCTCGACCGGGACCTGACTGGACGCTTCCGAGGCTGGCCGGGCTGCTGGCAGGTTGGGACGGGGACACATGGCGATCTGATCGAGGCCGGTGAAGCGCCGCAGGCGGGCGAGGCTGGTGTTGTAGTCGGCGATGGCGTTCGACCAGCGCACTTCGGCCTGGGTGAGATCGCGCTGGGTGTCGACCACCTCCCGCTGGGTGGTGACGCCGGCCTGGAAGCGCAGCCTGGCGAGTCGCAGCGATTCGCGGGCGGAGAGCACCTCGCGGGAGGTGGTGGTGATGTTGCGGTTGTTCTGCTCGAGGGTGTACCAGTTGCTCTCCACCTCCCTGCGGATCTGGTCACGCTTCTCGGCGAAGAGGAAGCGATTCTCCTGGGCCTTCTGCTTGCCGGCGCGGTATTCGGCGCGGGCCCTGCCGCCGTCAAAGAGGGTCCAGTTGAGTCTTAGCCCAACGCTGTTATCGAAGCTCCAGCCCGCGTAGTCGACGCTGGGCTCGACTATTGACAGGTTCCTGTAGCCGTTGACACGCCCGCCGGACATGGCATTAAAGATGCGCAACAAGGGCTGCACTTCGGCGAGGGCTTGGTTGGCGGTGCTGTTGGCAATCGAAACATCCAGCAGCAGCTGGTCGAGCTCCTCGCGGAAGGTGTAAGCCGCCACGATGCTCTCTTGAAGCGAGGGCAACCAAACCCCCACCGGCCGGGAAGGATCCTTGGCGGTGGGCGTCACGTCCTGGGGGAGATCCAGAAGGGCCGCCAGGTTGCGGCGGGCCACAGCCTGGCCGGTGCCGGTGTTGCTGAGGCCCAGCAGGGCGTTGGTGAGCAGCTGCTGGTCGCGGGCCAGCTGGGTTTCAGCCTCGAGCACCTCAAGCTTTGTGGCCACCCCCGCCTGGAAACGGGCCCGCGCATCCCGCAGGCTCACCAGGGAGGCCCGCACCGATTCCTGGCCGATGCGCACCTGCTCGTCTGCCTTCTGCAGATCGAAATAGGCCTCGGCCACCTGAAGCCGCAGCTCCCGCAGGCCGATCAGATAGTCGTTCTTGGCCTTCTCATAGCGATCCCGTGCAGCCGCGATCGCCGGCGTGCGGGCTGGATCGATCAGCGCCCAGCTCAGCTCAAGCTGGGTATCCATCTGGATGATGCTGTTGCGCGTCAGCGGTGGAATCTCAGTGGGTGGAGGGTTTTGGTTCGGACTTGAAGGACGGGGGAGGAGGGTTTCCCCGGCGGAATAAGCGGGAAAACTACCCGCACTGAAGGTGATGGTGGGGTACCAGCGGGAAATCGCCGCCCTCAGCGCCGACTGGGCCTGTTCAACGCGACTGCCGAGAGCTTTGAGATTGGGGTTGTTGACCTCCGCCAGGGTTTCGGCATCGGGCAGGCCGAGGGGGCGCAGTTCGCGGATGCGCACCTGGTCGGGCTTCACCGGCAGCGCCAGGGAGTTGGGAGCGGCGAGATCGAGCTCCGAGGCGGGCAGCTGGGTGGCCGCCGGCGGCAGCACGGAGGGGTTCGATTTCGGGCGGTTGCCCCTGACCGCGGGGGCCAGGGGAATGGATCGGCGGATGGCGGCGCCAGCCGGGTCGTCCGGATTGAGGCCTGGAGCCGCGGGGGCCGGGACAGCGGCAGCCCGGAGCGGCGGGACGGAGACCACCATCAGTGCTGCGAGCAGAAGATGGCGGGGTTTCACATCCGAGCGCAAAAGTTCCGCAAGAGCTTAGGCATCGGCATCCGCATTGCCGAGGCAGACGGCCACCAGATCGTCCGCACCCCCGATCAAGCGCACCGGCACAGGCAATTGCTGCCGCAGCCGCTCCAGGGGGCAGTCGTCGAGGAACACGGGCTCGCCCTGGCGCAACATCACCTGCGGCAGCAGCAGTTCGTCCCCCAGATCCCGACCCCTCAGCCCCTCGAGCAGGTCGGATCCGGTGAGCAGGCCAGTGACGACCTGCTCCTGTCCCCAGTAGGGGCTGGGCAGGCCATGCAGGATCAGCTCCAGCCCCTCCACCCGGTTGAGCCGTTGCACCGCGGGCTGCAGGGCGCCGGCCACCAGCAGGCCCACCACCCAGCTGTAGCGGCGTGGGGCGGCGATCGTTGCCGGCAGCGTCGCTGTGGCCGCCTCCAGCTCCTCAAGAAAGGCGCGAATGCTGCCAACGCCGTTCTCCCGCTGGGGCAGATCCTCGTAACTGGCCCTGGCGGGCAGGGGACGATCAGCAATGAGATACCACTCGTCCGAGAGCCAGGCGAAGCGGCTGCCGAGCTCCTGCTGGAAGCGGCGCTGCAGGGGCTCCACCGCCTCGATCACCGCCGCCGCGTCGTCGGGCGTGACAGGCCGCAGGACATCGCCGGCCGGCCGAAAGCGGGTGAGCCCAACGGGCACCACGGCGGCGGAGAGCACAGCCGGCCAATCGCCGCGGCCGTGCCGGGCCAGGTCGGTGAGGGTGCGCTCCAGGGCAGCACCATCGTTGAGCCCTGGGCAGACCACCACCTGGGCATGGATCTGCAGCCGCCGCTCCGCAAACCAACCGAGCTGCTCCATCAGCAGCGCCGCCCGGGGATTGACCAGCAGCCGGCTGCGCAGCTCCGGATCGGTGGCGTGCACCGACACGTAGAGCGGCGAGAGACGCTGGGCCTCGATCCGCTGCCAGTCGGCGGCGGTGAGGTTGGTGAGGGTGAGGTAGCTGCCGTAGAGGAAGCTCAGTCGGTAGTCGTCGTCCTTGAGGTAGAGGCTGCCCCGCCGTCCCGGCGGCTGCTGGTCGATGAAACAGAAGGGGCAGTGGTTGTTGCACTGCCGCAGGCCATCGAACAGGGCCTCGCTGAACGCCAGCCCGAGCCCCTCGTCCACGTCCTTCTCCAGCTCCAGCCGGTGGCGGGTGCCGTCTGGATCCTCCACCTCCAGCACCAGGTCCTCCTCCGTGCACAGCATCTGCACGTCGATCAGGTCCCGGGGATGGACCCCGTTGATAGTGAGCAGCCGATCCCCGGGCTGAAACCCCAGCTCCTCGCTGATCGAGCCAGGCTCCACGGCGACCACCACCGCGGGCTGGGGGAGGCGCGGGGCGCCGGGCCCGGCGGCCCTGGCCTCGGCCTCAGCCTGGGCGATGCCTGGCGAGGGTTCGTTCCACACGGGCAAGGGGCAAGGACTCTCCCCAGTCTGCTGAGCGGCGGGAGCGGGCGTCAGCCGGCGGCAACTTCGCTGGAGCGGAAGAACAGCAGGATCACAACGCCGAAGAGCAAGCGGTAGGCGACGAAGAGCCAGGTGCTGTTCTGCTGCAGATAGCGGAGCAACCAGGCGATCGCCAGCCAGGAGACGATCGCCGCCGTAACCACGCCCACCAAGGTGGGCACCAGCCCGCCATTGGCAGGCTGCCGAAGCGCATCCTTCACCTCCACCAGGCCCGCCAGGGTGATCGCCGGGATGCCAAGCAGGAAGGAGAAGCGGGCGGCCGCGGGACGCTGCCAGCCGTCGAACAGGGAGGCGGTGAGCGTGCTGCCGGAACGGGAGACGCCCGGCACCAAAGCCAGGGCTTGGGCGGCCCCCACCAGCAGACCATCCCGCAGGACCACCTCTTGGATCTCGCGCCGACGGGCGCCATAAAACTCAGCCAGGGCGAGCAGCAGAGCCATGACGATCGAGACGATCGCGATCGAGGTCATGCTGCGCAGGGGGGAGGTCTCGTAGGCCGGGAACCAGATCTTCAGCGCCAGACCCGCCACCAGAATGGGAACGGTGCCGATGGCGATTGCCAGGCCGAGGCGCGCCGAGGGATCTCGCCACTGCCCATGGCGGAAGGCCCGGGCCACGCCGCGGCCAACATCAGCCAGATCGTTCCGGAAGTAGGCCAGCACCGCTGCGATGCTGCCCAGCTGGATCACGGCGGTGAAGGCGATGCCGGGGTCTCCCCAGCCGAGGAGCACGGGCACCACCTTGAGGTGGGCGGTGCTGCTGATCGGCAGGAACTCCGTGAGCCCCTGCACGACTCCCAGGACGAGGGCATGCCAGCAGGCCGCCCCCAGGGAGAGGGGTTCCGCGGCGGCGGTGATCGTCATGCCCGGGGGGTGAGTGGGGCCGACCCTATGGCGGGGCGGGGCAGAGCGCCAAGCCCTGAACCCATTAAGGTTGGCCATCTTTCTTCACATCCCAGGTGATCGGGGTTCCCTCCAGCCTCCCCATCCATCGCCCACGGGTCACCACGGTGACCCTTTCCTTGCCCTTGCTAGCCGCGTTGCTGGTGGCCGTCCCCGTCTTCGTGCAGGCCCCCTGGGTGAGGCTGGCGCCGATGGCAGCCACCTTCTTCACCGTGCCCCTGGTGGCCGTGGGGGTGGTGCTGGAACAACGCGCCTCTGGGCCCTGGCGCCGCTTCGGTGTGCTGCTGGTGGGCTTCGCCGGCAGCTGGCTGGGCGGCAGCCTGTTCTGGGGCTGGTTTCGTTTGCACCCCCTCTGGCATCTGCCGATTGAAGCCTTCGCCCTTCCCCTGGCCCTGGCGGGCCTGGGCAGCCGCTGGCGGCTCGCGGCCAGTTTTTATCTGGCCTCCCTGCTTGGTACCGCCGCCACCGATGCGGTGATCGCCGCGGGGGGGGTGATGCCCTTCTGGCCCCAAGTTCTGGCGGCGGCCCCCGCCCAGGCCCCTGTCCTGCTTCAAGAGGCCGCTGCCGCCGCGCTGCAGCCAGTCCCCCTCACCCTGATCCTGCTCAGTGGCGCCCTGCTGGCCCGCCTTTGTACGGCGCTCTGGCGCCGCGGCGACCAGGACTCGCAGCTGGCTGCCGCGACCCTGGCCACCACCCTGGCGGTGGACGGGATTTTCCTGCTGGCGGCCGCTCTGGCGCCGCGCCTGAGCGGCCTGATCTGAGAATCAGAGCCGCTTCCAGAGCCGGGGATCTGAAGAACTGCAAAAGGCGGGGAACCGACAAGGGCCCCCCGTTGGGCGGTCTGTAACGTTGTGGGACGCAGGAATCGGTCTCCGGTCCCTGTCTCCGCCCGCGGGGACCCGGGCCCTGGCTTTCTCCCCGCCTGTCCCTTTTCTGGAGTGTCGTGATGCAGCGGCTGCTTGCCTGGTTGATGAGTGGTGTGGTTCTGGCCGGTCTGCTCTTCGGCCTGCTGCTGCCCGGTGCCGCCTTCGCCGAAAGCGATCTGCGCAATCTTGCCGATGACAAGATCGCCGAGCGTGGCGACAAGGTGGATCTGAACAACTCCTCGGTGCGGCGCTTCCAGCAGTACCCGGGGATGTACCCCACCCTCGCCGGCAAAATCGTCCTGGGCGGGCCCTACAGCAACGTCGATGACGTGCTCAAGCTCGACCTCACCGATCGTCAGAAGGAGCTGTTCGAGAAGTACAAGGACAACTTCACTGTCACACCGTCTTCGATCGCCCTCAACGAAGGGTTTGACCGCATCAACGACGGCCAGTACCGCTGAACCCCTCCTTGTCAGGGGTCTGTTTCCTTCAGGCTCCCCCCGGTTGCCGGTCCCATAAGCTCGGCTGAATGGGGCCCAAGGATGGCAGAACGACCGACGCCGCCGGCTCCCGCCCCCCTGTCATCCTCCTGGGATGTGGTGGTGGTGGGCAGCGGGGCCGCCGGGTTGATGAGCTGCCTGGAACTGCCGGCGGACCTGAGGGTGCTGCTGCTCAGTAAGAGCGCTGCCCCACGCTCCGCCAGTCGCTGGGCCCAGGGGGGGATCGCCGCGGTCACTCGTCCGGAGGACAGCCTCGCCAGCCATCAGGAGGACACTCTCCGCGCTGGAGCCGGGCTCTGTGAACAGGACGCCGTCGAGTTGCTCGTCAGCCAGGCACCGGCCTGCGTGGAGCGGCTGGTGGAGTTGGGGATGGACTTTGATCGTCACGGTGACCGACTCAGCACCACGCTGGAGGCGGCCCACAGCCACCGGCGCGTGCTGCATGCCCAGGACCGCACCGGAGGAGCCCTGGTCGACGCCCTGGAGCGGGAGGTGCTACGCCGCCCCGGCCTGGAGCAGCACAAAGGAGTGCTGGCCCTGCAGCTGTGGATGGACGCCGGGCGCTGCGTCGGGCTGCAGGTGCTGGAGGGGGAGCGGTTGCGCTGGCTGCGGGCCGGGGCCGTGGTGCTGGCCAGCGGCGGCGGCGGCCACCTGTTCGCCCACACCACCAACCCCACCCAATCCAGCGGCGACGGGGTGGCCATGGCCTGGAGCGGCGGGGCGGAGCTACGCGACCTGGAGTTCGTGCAGTTCCACCCCACCGCCCTGATGCTGCCCGGGGCTCCCCACTTCCTGATCAGCGAGGCGGTGCGAGGGGAGGGGGCACGCCTCTGCGACGCCTCCGGCGCCAGTCCGGTGGCGGGGCTGGCCGGGGGAGATCTCGCCCCACGGGATCAGGTGAGCCGGGCTCTGGCGCGCTGCCTGCAGCGGCAGGGGGTGGACAACCTCTGGCTGGACCTGAGGCCGGTGGGCCGCGAGCGGCTGGAGCGCCAGTTCCCGACGATCCTGGGGCGCTGCCGAGCCCTCGGCCTGGAGCCCACGGCCGCCCCGATCCCGGTGGCACCCGCCGCCCACTACTGGATGGGTGGGATCCGCACCGATCTGGACACCGCCAGCTCCATCCCCGGGCTCTTCGCGGTGGGGGAGGTGGCCAGCACCGGCGTGCACGGCGCCAACCGGCTGGCCAGCAACTCCCTGATGGAATGCCTGGTCTTCGCCCGCCAGCTCCGGCGGCTGCGGCTCCCCCCCACCGACTCCGGCGACCGATCCGCCCGCGGGCCCGAACCCTGCAGCCCCCTGGAGCTGCCTGGGCCCGACCCGGCCGCGCTGCGGCGGGGCATCATCCAGCTGCGGCAACTCTGCTGGCAGGTGGCGGGGGTGGAACGGGACGGCCATGCGCTGATCCGGGCCCTGGCGGTGGTGCGCGCCCGGCGGCGGCAGCTGGAGTCAGAACCCCTGCTGAGCGCCTGTCGCGGCCTGGTGCCCGGCGAGCAATTCCTGCTCGGCCGCCGCAGCCTGGGCCAGCTGCGGCTGCAGCAGGAGCTGCGCCAACGGCTGGTGCTGGCGGAGCTGCTGATCGAAGCCGCCGCCTTCCGTGAGGAAAGCCGCGGCGGCCACTACCGCACCGACGCGCCAGGCCCCCAGCCGTTCTGGCGCCGCCACACCGTGCAGCGACGCCAGCACCCCACCCGAACAACGCCGGTCGGCGTCAGCAGCGGCCCCGGGAGTTGGATCTAGAGCTGCCCCTTGAAGCCGCTGCGCAGGGCCAGCTCCTGCAGACTCTTCACGCCGGAATCGAGCTTGCCGTTGATCTCCCAGGAGGGATAGCCCTGGATCTTCTTGCTTTCGCAGAGGGCCGTCTGGCTGTTGCGCCCATCGGGAGCGCACTCGATGATCGTGAGCTTGGCCGTGGCCTGCTTGCCGAAGAGCTCCTTCTGCTCATGGCAATGGGGGCACCAGTAGGCGGAATACAT
>JBILEP010000088.1:0-7465 GCA_044352045.1 Cyanobium sp.
TGGATCTGTCCCTGCTGCTCAGCTGGCGCAACACCTGCGGCTGGTTCACCAACACCGATCCCGCCGCCGCGGTGCATTTCCGCGACGACGGCAGCCCGGAGCACACCTACCTGCCGGCGATCGGCCGCAGCCGCGGCCAACGCAACCGCCACTGCGACAGCGAGGGGCTGAAGGGGATCCTGCTGGAGGGGGAGCGCTCGGACCCCCTGGCGGAGGGCCAGGGCCAGTGGTGCCTGGCGGTGCCCGACCCCGCCAGCCTGGGGGTGCCGGTGGAGCTGTTCCGCTGCAGCCGCTGGAATCCCGCCGGGGATGGGGCGGAGATCTGGCAACCCTTCGCCAGCGGCGGCGCGATCCCGGAGAGCGACAACGACCGCCGCAGCGGCGAGGGGGATCCGGCCAGCGCCGCCCTGGCGGTGCGCTTCCGCCTCGAGCCCGGCGCCAGCCTGGAGCTGCCGGTGGTGATCGCCTGGGACCTGCCGGTGACGGCCTTCGCCAGCGGCAGCCGCGCCCTGCGCCGCTACACCGACTTCTTCGGCGCCGGTGGCGACAACGCCGCAACGATCGCCGCCGAGGCCCTGCGCGACTGGCGCGACTGGCGGGCGGCGATCGAGGCCTGGCAACACCCGGTGCGGGAGCGCGCCGACCTGCCGGAGCAACTGCGCATGGCCCTGTTGAACGAGCTCTACGACCTGGCCAGCGGCGGCAGCCTCTGGACCGCCGCCACGCCGCAGGACCCGGTGGGTCGCTTCGGGGTGCTCGAGTGCCTCGACTACGCCTGGTACGAAAGCCTGGATGTGCGCCTCTACGGTTCCTTCGCCCTGCTGCAGCTCTGGCCGGAGCTCGACAAGGCGGTGCTGCGGGATTTCGCCCGCGCCATCCCCGCCGCCGACCCGACGCCGCGGCCGATCGGCTGGTACTTCACCCAGGGCCGCGGCCGGGTGGAAGCGCCCCGCAAGGTGGCCGGCGCCACTCCCCACGACCTGGGCGCCCCGAACGAGCGGCCGTTCGATGCCACCAACTACACCGCGTATCAAGACTGCAACCTCTGGAAGGACCTGGCTAGCGACTTCGTGCTGCAGGTATGGCGTACCTTCCGGCTGGCCCCCAGCGGCGAGGATCTGCGCTTCCTGGCGGACTGCTGGCCGGCGGCGGTCACGGCCCTGCGCCACCTCAAGGGCTTTGACGCCAACGACGACGGCTTGCCGGACAATGGCGGCGCCCCGGACCAAACGTTTGACGACTGGCCGCTGCAGGGGGTGAGCGCCTACTGCGGTGCCCTCTGGATCGCCGCCCTGGAGGCGGCCCTGGCGATGGGCCAGCGGCTGCAGCTGGAGCTGGGGCTGGACACCAGCGGCGAGCAGCGGCAGTTCGGGGAGTGGCTGGAGCGCTCCCGCGCCAACTTCGACCGGCTGCTCTGGAATGGCGAGTACTACCGCATCGACGCGGAGAGCGGCACGCCGGTGGTGATGGCCGACCAGCTCTGCGGCGACTTCTACGCCCGCCTGCTCGGCCTGCCGTCGGTGGTGGCCGACGAGCGGGCCCGCTCCACCCTGAAGGCGGTGCGGGAGTCGTGTTTCGAGGGCTTCCAGGGGGGCCGGCTGGGGGTGGCCAACGGCCTGCGTCGCGACGGCACCCCACTGGATCCGAACGGCACCCATCCGCTGGAGGTGTGGACGGGCATCAACTTCGGCCTGGCCGCCTACTACCGGCTGATGGGGGACACCGAGACGGCCCTGGCGATCTGCTCGGCGGTGGTGGAGCAGGTGTACGGCGGCGGGCTGCAGTTCCGCACGCCGGAGGCGATCACGGCGGCCCACACCTTCCGCGCCTGCCACTACCTGCGGGCGATGGCGATCTGGGCGCTGTGGGCCAGCCACACCGGCTGGCAGCCGATCCCGGGGGCGGAGCGCCAGCCCCAGGCCCTGCCATGAGGCCCGTCCGCTGGATGGCGACGGCCCTGGCCCTCTGGCTGCTTCTGCTGGCGCCCGCCCCGGCCCTGGCCCAGATCCAGGCCAGCCCCCAGGAAACGGGCACCGGCCTGGTGCGCAGCCTGGAGAGCCTGCGGGATCTCGACTACCAGAGCTGGCAGGTGGTGGCCTACCGGGAGGGTCCAGCGGGGCCGCAGGCCGCCGTGGTGCTGCGGATCGTGGGCTATCCGGGCCAGGTGCGGATCGATCACCCCACGCCGCTGGTGGTGCGGGCGGGGCGGCGCGAATGGCTGCTCGACGACATCACCCTGGCCAGCCCCAAGCTCGCGGGCGACAACCGCGCCGCCGCCGCCGAGTTCAACCTGTCCCCCCTCCTGGCCGACCTGCGCCTGAACCGGCCGCTGCGCCTGCAGTTGAGCGGCGTGTTCGTGGAGCTGCCGGTGCCGCCGTATGTGGTGGCGGAATGGCGCAGCCTGGCGGAGGCGGCTCCACCGCCGGCGCCGTTGGAGCGGTGAGGTTTCAGGATGCCGGCGCCAGGCCCGCCAGCCCCTGGCTTCCCTGGATGCGCCGGGCGCTGCAGCTGGCGGAGCTGGGCCGGGGCCGCACCAGCCCCAACCCCCTGGTGGGAGCGGTGATTCTGGATGCCGGCGGGGCGCTGGTGGGGGAGGGGTATCACGAGCGCGCCGGCGGCCCCCACGCCGAGGTGGGCGCCCTGGGCCAGGCGGGCGAGCGGGCCCGCGGCGGCACCCTGATCGTCAGCCTGGAGCCCTGCTGCCACCACGGCCGCACGCCACCCTGCAGCGAGGCGGTGATCGCTGCGGGCATCGCCCGGGTGGTCGTGGCGATGCGCGACCCCAATCCCCAGGTGGCTGGGGGCGGCATCAAGCGGCTGCGGGCGGCGGGCCTGACGGTGATCGAGGGGGTGGCCGAAAGCGAAGCTTTGGCGCTCAATGCGGCCTTCCGGCATCGCCTGGCGACGGGCCAGCCCCTCGGGATCCTCAAGTGGGCCATGAGTGTGGACGGGCGAACGGCCCTGCCCAATGGGGACAGCCAGTGGATCAGCGGCCCGCCGGCCCGGGCCTGGGTGCACGGGCTGCGGGCGGAATGCGACGCGGTGATCGTCGGCGGCGGCACCGTGCGCCAGGACGACCCCCTGCTCACCAGCCGGGGGCGGCGCCAGCCAGAGCCCCTGCGGGTGGTGCTCAGCCGCGGCCTGGAGCTGCCGGCCGGCGCCCGCCTCTGGGATTGCAGGGCCGCCGCCACCCTGGTGGCCCATGGGCCAGAGGCGCCCGCGGCGAGCCGCGCCTGGCTCGATGCCCTGGGGGTGGAGCGCCTGGAGCTGGGGGCCTGCGAACCCACCGCGCTGCTGGAGGCCCTGGCGAAGCGGGGGTGCAACCAGGTGCTGTGGGAATGCGGTCCGGCGCTGGCTGCCGCCGCCGTACGCCAGGGCTGTGTGCAACGGATCGCCGCTGTGATCGCCCCGAAGCTGCTGGGGGGCGTCGCCGCCCGCACCCCCCTGGGGGATCTGGGGCTCACCTCCCTGGCCCAGAGCCTGCCCTGGCGGGGGGGGGGCCTGCGACAGCTCGGGGACGACTGGCTCTGGACCCTGACGGCCCCTCCTCCCCCCCCGGCCACGCCATGACCCCCTTGCCAGCCCCCGCGGGAATGGCCGCCACCCTGCCGATCGCGATCTTCAGCCTGCTGCTCGCCGGGCTCGCCTGGCTGGGGATTGACCTGCTGGCGCGCCAGTTCAGGGCCCAGAGCCTCGGCAGGGAGCTGCTGCAGCGATGCCGGCTGAGCATCAGCGCCACCCTGCTGCTGGGCGGCCTGGGCTGGTGGCTGCTGGACACCGCGGGGCGGTTTGGCTGGCCGTTCCCCCTCGGCGGCCGCGACGGGCGGGACGTGGTGATCAGCCTGGGCATCGCCTGGACCGTGCTGCGCTGCAAGCCGCCCCTGATCCGCCAGATCGAGGGGGATCGCCGCTGGCTGGCCCAGCGCAGCGCGACCGACCGGCGGGCCCTGCTCGACCTCACCGACAAGCTGATCTCCGCCACGATCCTGCTGCTGGCAACCCTGGTGGTCTTGCGGCTGCTGGGGGTCTCCCCGGCCCTGCTGCTCACAGCCAGCGGCATCGGGGCGGCGGCGGTGGGCTTCGGGGCCAAGGCCTTGGTGGAGAATCTGCTGAGCGGGGTGATGATCTACCTGTTTCGCCCCTTCACGGTGGGCGATTGGATCGAACTCCCCGACAAACGCCTCTCGGGCAGCGTCGAGGCGATCGGCAGCTATTACACCGAGCTGCTCACGGCGGAGCGGGAACCGCTGTTCGTGCCCAATGCCCTGTTCGCCGGCTTTGCCGTGGCGAACGCCAGCCGCCGCAACCACCGGCGGCTGCTGCTGGATCTCGCCCTGCGCCCCGAGGACGCGGGGCGGGTGGAGGCCATCAGCGCCGATCTGCGCCAGACGCTTCTGAACACTCCGGCGGTGGTGAGCGAGCTGCCGCGCCGGGTGCATGTGAGCGGCCTGGATGGCCAGGGGCTGCATCTGCGGCTGGAGGCCTTCGGTCCGGCCGATCTCGAGGCCTTCCACAGCCTGCGCCAGGCGCTGGTGCTGGAGCTGGCGGCCGCGATCCGACGCCATGGCGCCGCCTTGCGATCCGCGGCGGCAGGGGGGGATGCCGTGGGCTGAGGTCTGAGCCAACTTCTGGTGGGTGCCCTTGCCCCTGGCCCCGTGCAGAGCGAACACAAAAGCGACACAAGAGCGCCGATGTGTGTTGCATCAAATCAACTCCGGGTGCAGCGGATCCCCCTTGAACGGGCCCTCCACATCAGCCGTGATCCAGCCCCCGTAGAAGCCTCCTGGCTGAGGCTGCACCAGCTCCCCATCCAACCAGCAGCCATCCATCGGAGCGGGATAAAGGGCGAACCATCCCGCCAACTCGGCGTAGGCGGGAGTGGGGTCCGGGTACTGCCACACCACTCGCTCCAGCGCGCGACCATCGGCCGCCACCACATCGAAATAGCGGGCTACCCCCTTCCATTCGCAGAAGCTGCGGCCCGCAGCCGGGCGCAACATCGTGATCTCCAAGGCTGCGGGCGGCAGATAGAACGTGGGCGGGTGGAAGGTCTCCAGCACCCGCAACGAGCGGCGGCTCTCCGCCAGAACCCGGCCGAACGCCTCCACACGCACCTGCCGATCGCAAGGCACAAGGGCCGGGGGGCGCGGGTAGTCGGCCACCCGCTCGCGAGGGAAAGCCACTGGCTCAGCCCGGGATGAAGTGGCGCAGCCGGCGGGCCTCCTCACCCGCCCGCCGCTGCAGATCCGCATCGCTGAGGTCCGCCTCCGCCCGCTGCTGAGCGGCGATCACATCGTCCTCATCGATCGTGAAGCCAGCCTCGCGGGCCAGGGCGAGGAACGTCTCTAGATCCACCCCCTCCCGAAGGTGGTTGTTCAGCTCAGGTCGACTGCGGCTGTGGGCGAGGAAAGCGTCAAGCTGTTGGAGGCTCACGGAAACGCCAGGGCACTTGCACCTGTCTAGCGGATGTCACGCGTGGCGGGGACAGGCAGTGGGCGGGCAGGCGCAAGAAAGGTGCGCATGAATGTTGCCGATGTTCTGATCAGTTCCTGGCAACACAAAATGAATAAGCCACCCTAGCCGAAACCTTGCGATCCCCTAGCGACCAGCGCGGGCAGCATTTCAAGAGTTCTCAAGATCTCAGCCTCAGCCCCATGGCACTCTCAAACAGCCCTGGCCAAGCCACGCACGCCGGGAAACATCAAGCGCTACGCTCCGAGCCAAAGAAGATCTCGCGCCACTATCAGTCAAGAACGGCGCCTCATTCCAGCACGACTCCAGCCCACCCTTAACGAGGAGACAGCCAGAGAGCGGCAGAAATGGCCGACCCAAGCAATGCGCCGATGCCAGCAATCCGCCACTCACCAAGGCTGGTGGGCCTGCAAGCCAAGGATGAATCGCAAAATCAGACAGAACAGCAGGCGTCCAAGATCAACACCATCTGAACAGATCAAGCCTCCCCTGGGCCAATGGCAATGACCCCGCATCATCCACCCCCGGAATGCTTGCTCCCCAAAGCCGGGAAGGAGCAGGCGACGCAGGCGGCAGGCCCAGCGGCTGGAGTCGAAGCGGGGTACAGGCACGGCCATCGCCCCTGAACGGCATCAGCCTGCTCACGGGTCCCGATCGGGCCGGAGCCGCTTGCGGTTTATTATCAACGTGACATAAGCCACCCGCACGGCCCAGGCCATTCCCCTTATGAAAGCGCTGTCGGCTCAGGCGAAAACACAGATCGCAGCAACAATATTCCGTCTGCCGATCCCCTTGAGTTTGTGGGGGCTGCTGGAAAAACTCGCTGCCATTGCCCAAGGCAAAGGCTGGGGGATGTCCAGCATCCACCAGGAGGTGAATGTTTGTCTTTCTCTTCTCGGCCGAGAGCCGCAGGTCATCTGCGATGTCGGTGCCAATCGCGGCGATTACAGCTGGGAATTGCTGCGGCGCAATGGCCGCGGCCAATTCTATCTTTTTGAGCCGTCAGCCACCAATCTCCACATCCTGATGGATCGCTACCGGGCTTTCCCCCAGGTGAAAATTTTTCCCGTTGCCCTCTCCAATCAGAAAGGCTCGGCCATCCTCTTCGCCAGCACCCCTGGCTCCGGGGAAGCCTCCCTCTCCGAGGTCCAGGGCGAGGGTGCCGCGACCAAGATGGAGCACCAGGAGAGCATCGCAACCGAACGGCTCGATGCCTTTGGGGATGAGCTGACCCAGAGCGGCAGCACCTGCATCGATCTGGTGAAAATCGACGTTGAAGGCCATGAACTTGCCGTTTTGGAAGGTTGTGGTGAGCTCATCCAGAAAATCAGGATGGTTCAGTTTGAATACGGTTCCCGCAATCTGGATACGCGCACAAACTTTCGCGATTTCTGGTCTTTCTTTCAGCGGCATGGATTCTGCCTCCACAGGATCACCCCCCGGGGAGCGCAGGCGATCCCCACATACTCGGTCTGGCAGGAGTCGCTGGTCACCACCAACTTCGTCGCCATCAATCAACGCTTGCCGCGCTGAGGCGGCCCGGCTCCAACCGCACCGCCTCCCAAGACGCCGGATCCCAGGGGGCGAGGAGTGGCTCCAGCGCCCGCAGGGCTGGCCCATCGCTGGGCTCCAGCCACGCCTCCTCCAGCCCGGCGGGAATGACCACCGGCATGCGGTCGTGCACCCGCCGCAGCAGGTCGTTGGGGGCGGTGGTGAGGACCACCGCGGTCTCCAGCTCCCCCCCGTCGGCGCCGACCCAGCGCTCCCAGAGGCCGCCGAGCCAGAACGGTTCCCCGCTGCGCAGGCGGAACAACCAGGGTTGCTTCCAGGGCTTGCCGGTGACGGGATCGCTGCGGGTCTGCCATTCATAGAAGCCGTCGGCGGGCAGCAGGGCGCGGCGATGGCGCCAGGGCCCGCGGAAGAACGGCTTCTCGGCCACGGTCTCGCTGCGGGCGTTGATCGGCCGACGCAGGCCCCGGGGATCGCGGCTCCA
>JBILEP010000089.1:0-7450 GCA_044352045.1 Cyanobium sp.
ATCGCCGTGCCCGCGGTTTTGGGAATATGAACGAAGGCCAGTCCCCGCTCCCGATCGATCGGCATCAGGCGCTCCAGGGAAGGGGGCAGCCATTCCAATGCACGACGGCGGCCTCCTTCTCCAGGGAGCGCAGCTGCTCGATCCAAGCTTGCAGGGCGCTGTCCTCGGCCTGGGGGTCCAGGCGCAGATCCTTCAGGGCGGTGTGGGCCACGCAGAGATTCCAGCGCCTGGGCCGGAGCAGGCGATCGTCATGACCGGCCTGCTGGAGGGCCCAGATCAGCGCCCCCTGGTCGTGCCAGCGCACCGCGTCGCGGGGGAGAGCGCCGCGGAGGAAGATCTGGCGAATCGGGAACTGGTAGGCCTCCAGGAGGTGGGCATCCCGCTGGCGATCCCAGCCGGTGAGTCCGGCGTTCAAGCGCAGGCGATTGCCCTGGTGCAGGCCGGGCAGGAGCGGCAGGAGGCTATAGAGGCTGGCGGGATTATCGGTGGCCTCGGGGGCAAGGTTTTCCTCCACCACAAAGGGACCCTCCTCCAGCCGCTGGACCATCTCCTCAAGATCCCTGAGCAGAACCAGGTCCGAGTCCATCCAGAAGACCTTCGGCCAGGGGGCGTCTTCGATCAGGGTCGGACAGATCCAGAGGGGCCATTCCCGTTTGGAGGCCTTGGCCATGCGACGGTCTCCGCAGGCCGTCTGGATGGCGCGCACCAAGGTGGTGTCGGGGATGGCTCGCCGCTCGATGCCCGGGTGGGCCTCGATCCAGGCGCGGGCGGCCTCGCCGAGGCCGAGGTCATAGACGATGATCGGCAGGTGCCCGCCGCAGGAGAGAGCCAGCAGGCGGGTGCCGCAGAAGTAGGCGTCGTCGGCGAGGGTGATGATGCCCAGCGGATCGGTGCTCTGGGTCTCGGCCTTCCGGGCCTCGGGGGCGATCGGGGTGGCTGGTGCGGTCGACGGCCTGGGCAGGGCCAGGCCATTCGGGGGGCGGCGGTAGCGGCCCTCCTGCTGGCGGGCGGCGCACTGGGCGGCATCCGGCAGACGCCGATGGCAGATGGCGCTCAGGCGGCCGGCGAGGTAGTGGCGGTAGTCGACGCGCCAGGTCAGGCCGAGGCCGGGGGGGCCGGGGTGGCTGAGGTAGGCCCGGCCGCCGAGGCGGATCTTGTTGGCGTAGTGGGCCTGCCCGCGGTAAGGGAAATGCAGGATCAGCAGCCGTTCCTGGGGATCGCTCTCGCCCGGCTCCCGCAGCTGGGCGTCATGATTCCCCTGGGCCACGACGACGTCGGGATCGGCCCGGTGCATCACCTTGCTGGGCAGGGGATCGCCGAGGCTGTTGCGAGGATCGGCGTCGAACCAGTCGAGCCCCTCCAGGGCGATGGCCGGGCTGGTGGCCTCCAGCTCCCGCGGGATGACGGCATTCCAGCGGCGGACCCGCTGCAGACGACAGGCGGGGGGGATCATCGCAATGGCCTGCCGGAGGGTCTGGTCCGGGGCGAGGCTGATCCAGAACTCGTCGGCGTCGGCATGGATCACCCAGTCGGCGCCATGGCCTGCCGCGGCGGAGCGGGCCATGCGGGTCACCCAGACCGACTGCTCATACGTGTCGCTAGGTTCATGGATCAACTCGGCGAGTCCACGGGCGACATACTCGGCGGCGATGGAGGCCGTGGCGTCGCGGGAGCCGTTGTCGGTGATCAGGAAGAAGTCGACCCCCTGGGCGAGGTGATGCTCCAGGTTCAGACGCAGCACATCCGCCTCGTCGCGGACCAGCAGGGTCATCACCAGTTTCATCCGCCTTCCTTCCGGCCGCAGGGCGCAAGGGCCAGCTCCGCCAGGTTATCCAACATCGCCGTGATGCCCTCGCAGGCACGGTGGCACTCGGCCTCCACCCGGCGGGTCACGCCGCCATGCCAGCGCTCGGCCTGATCGCGCACCAGCCGCTCCTGCCGAGCGGGATCCGCCAGGGCCCAGTCCGCGGGGAGGAGCGCGGCCTCAAGAAGCCCGAAGCGGCGCAGCAAGCGCTGGGCCCCGGCGCTGGCCGCTGCGGGCACCGAGATGGAGCGACCGGCACTGAGGAGCAGCAGCAGGGCCCCCTCCCGGTCGGCCAGCCAGTGATCGGCAGAGGCGGCCAGCGGCGCCCGCAGCAGGCGGGGCCAGGAGCGGCCGGAGACCACTCCGGCGGTTCGCTCGGGGCCGCGCAACCGCGCCAGGGCGCTGGTCTCCAGCGTCAGGAACGGGGCGTCGACGGCCTGGGCAAAGCGCTGCAGGCTGGCGGCAAGCGCGGGGTCGGGGCTGTCGACCACCGCCAGGGAGGGGGACTCGGGCCGCGGGGGAGGCACGGGTGGGGGGAAGAGCCCGGCGAAGAGGGCCAGGGCCGGATCCTCCACGGCCGCGGTGCCGGCGGGGAGACCCGCCAGCCCCTGGGGATCCGTGAGGAACACCCGATCAAAGGGCGGCCCGTGGCACCAGCCCGGTGCGGCCCGGATCACCGCCGTCGCCAGACCGGCGGCGTGGGCGTGCTGACAGACGGCGAGGAAAGCGCGGGCCCGCTCGCCATCAGGCCGCAGCCCGGAGGCATCGAGCACCAACAGGCGGACGTCGCCCGCAGCGGCAGCGAGCCGCTCGGGCAGGGCGGCCGGGTCGTTGACCCCGCCGTGGGACACCAGCCCGCGGCAGGCCAACCCGTCGCGCAGGGCTTGGGCCCTGGCGAGGCGGGCGAGGTGGAAACCGCGGGCCAGGTGGCTGCAATCGTTGAGCAACAGCCAGCCCGGAGCCTCGGATCCGGGAGGGCGGCCGGCAGCCGCGGAACCCGCCGCCGCGCCCGCGGCCGCCTTCAGCGGCTCCAGCAGGGGGTGCTCCAGGGGTGGCAGGGCGACGGGCCAGGGGAAGCGGGCGTGGGAACGGGCCCGCTGAAAGACGCTGTCATGGCGAAGCAGGCGGCTGACCAGCTCCCGCAGAATCGCCGGCACCACCGCTGAGGCCTGGGAGCCGGGGAGGCGCCGCCCGCTGCAGGCGTCGAGTCGGGCCACCAGATTGGCGACCATGTCGCCGCGCTCGGGCAGAAAGGTGGTGAGGCCATCGAAAATCTCCCGGAAGGCCACCGCGCTGGGGAAGGGGATCGCCGGCGCGGGGCCCCGCTCGGTCTCGTAGAGCTTGACCGTGTTGACCAGGAAGGAGGCCGACGCCGCCAGGGCCGCCTGGGCCGGATCGGGATGGATATCCGCAAAGCTGTCGCAGGCGGAGATCAGCCAGCGGGAGTCGAGCAGCTCCAGCAGCAGGTCGCCATGGCGGTCCCAGAGCGCACGGAAGCGCCGCCCGTTGCACTCCGGCTGGAGGCCTCGGCGCAGGGCGACGTTGAGCGCCGCATGGAGCCACACCAGCGCGCACTCGCCGGCGAAACCATCGGCGAGCATCTCCAGCTGCTCGCCGAGGGACGAACGACGGCCGAAGGGAACCGCAGGCACGCGCCCACAGACCAGGCGATGCCTCCACGCGTCGACATCGAGATCGCCATTCCCTTCCAGCCAGTTGACGAGGATGCGGATCTCGTCCATGCCCTCGGGCAGAGCCGATACACTAGCCGCAGCTTTTTTTGCTGGCAGCGGCCGCGATGTTCGTTCCCCGCGACCTCACCGCTTGCCACGCGCCAGGATTGCGAGGGGCCGCCCTGGCGGTGGCCCTGCTCTGGCCCGGCGCCCCCGCCGTGGCCTCCCTGGCTCCGCCGGAGCCTTCCGCTTCCTTCGCTCCTGGTGGCACGGCCGCGGCGCGCCTCGATCCGCCCCCCTGGCAGCCGGTGCTGCCCGAAGCGCCCCAGACAGGCTGGCTGCCGGTCGGCAACGTGTTCGTGCTGCCCGCCCCCTTCGCGCCAGAGCCGGCCAACCTGAATCCGGTCGAGCAGGCCGCCCTGCCCCGCACCACCCTCCCCTACGAAGACCCCGGCTTCTTCGGGATCGGCGGCGGCGTGCGCTGGGGCACGGCCGCCGGTGTGAACACAGGTGAACCCACCAGCGGTGTGCTGACCGGCCGGCTCGCCTACAAGTTGGGCACGGATTTCTCCGTATCACTGCGGCCGAGCTACATCTTCGGCAACCGAGATCTGCAGGGCAACAACAACGACGAGGGCGAATTCCAGATGCCGCTCACCATCGACCTGTTCCGCAAGGCCCTCATCTCCCCCTATTTCGGCGGCGGCATCGCCACAAACACCGATTCCACCGGCGCCACCAACCCGATGCTGACGGCCGGGGTTGACATCAACATCACCCGCAACATCGTGCTGGGACTGAATGCCAACTACATCTTCCAGAACGACATCGGCGACACCGACTGGCAGGGGATGAGCCTGCTGTACCTACGCTTCTGAGCCAGCGGCCAGCTCACTCGGCCACCTCACTCGGCCACCGACTCAATGGCGGCGGCGATGGCGGCCCGTTGATCGCGGTCGTAGCCCCAGCGATCGAGGAAGGCCACCTCCGCCCCCTGACCGTCGCGGGCGGCGCTGAGTAAGGCCTCCAGCCGCTCCTTCACCTGGCCCGGATCGAGCTGCCGCAGCAGTTCGCGGCTGCGGGCCTGCACCCGCTCGGAGCCGGCCTGCCGCGCGCTGTCGCCGCCGCGGCCGTGGGCCAGGGCCATGGCGGTGCTCATCGCCAGATTGCGGGCCGTCAGGTCGACCACAGGTGGGCCTGCGGCGCGCAGCTGAAGCACCAGGGGCTCGGGCAGCCGGTCCATCAGCGGCGTGTCGCCGGTGAGGGAGACGACGAAGAAGCCGCGGGCGCCATCGCGGCTGGACACCAGGGCCCCCACCCGGTCGGCCAGCACCTCATCGCTGAGCTCGCCGGACTCCCAGGCCGCCAGCCACTGGGCCGTGGTCTCCATCGCCTCAGGGAAAGAGGGGGGGGTGGGGTCGCTCATCAGGGGGCGGCCGGATTGCCGCGACCTTACCGCCCCCGCCCTGGTGCCAGGGTGAGGGGATGGACCCCCTGCCGCTTCCTTCCCCCCTGCCGGAGACGCCGAGCGGCTTCCGCTCGGGCTTCGTGGCCCTGATCGGCCGGCCCAACGTGGGCAAGTCGACCCTGCTCAACCAACTGGTGGGCGAGAAGGTGGCGATCACCTCGCCGGTGGCCCAGACCACCCGCCACCGCCTGCGGGCGATCCTGACCACCACCGCGGCCCAGCTGGTGCTGCTGGACACCCCCGGCATCCACAAACCCCAGCACCTGCTGGGCGAGCGGCTGGTCCGCAGCGCCCGCACCGCGGTGGGCGAGGTGGATCTGGTGCTGCTGCTCATGGATGGCAGCGCGCCGGCGGGCCGGGGGGACGCCTTCATCGTCGACCTGCTGCGCCAGGCCGGCACCCCCGTGCAGGTGGCCCTCAACAAAAGCGACCGCACCGGAGCCGACGCCGACGATCTGGCGGCCACCTACCGGGCGCTGATGCCCGACTGGCCGCTGCACCGCTGCAGCGCCCTCACCGGGGCCGGCTGCGGCGAGCTGGTGGCGGCCCTGAGCGCCGCCCTGCCGGAGGGACCCCTGCTCTATCCCCCCGATGCCGTCACCGACCAGCCGGAAACGGTGCTGCTGGCGGAGCTGGTGCGGGAGCAGGTGCTGCGGCACACCCGCGAGGAGGTGCCCCATTCGGTGGCGGTGGCGATCGAGCGGATCGAGCCGATGGAGGGGAAGGGGTCTGCCCAGCGCACCGCTGTTCTCGCCACGGTGCTGGTGGAGCGCAGCAGCCAGAAGGGGATCCTGATCGGCCAGGGGGGCAGCATGTTGCGCACCATCGGCCAGGGAGCGCGGCTCCAGATGCAGAAGCTGTTCGAGGGTCCGGTGCACCTGGAGTTGTTCGTCAAGGTGGTGCCCAATTGGCGCCGGCATCCGGGACGGCTGGCCGAGCTGGGGTATCGGGGAGACTGAGGCGTCTTTCACCGGCGATCCCGGCCCGCCCATGAGCGAGAGCGCCTTCCCCCCTAGCGACCTGCCCGACTTCCTGAAGCTCTGTGCCGGGGAATGGCTGGCCCTGCGCAGTTCCCTGGCGCTGGCGGAGGAGGGGGCTGGGCAGGTCGCGGAGGAGGGGGAGAACTGGCATCGCTCCGAGCGGGGGGAGCTGCGCATCGCCTATGTGACGCCGGAGGTGCCGGGGGAGCCTGGTGGTCTGGAGATCTCGCCGCCGCAGCGGCCGCCGCGGCGGCTGCGCTTCCTGGAGGATGGCCGCTTCCACGAGGAGGACAGCGCGGCGGCGACGGCAGGACCAGGGGCCCAGGGGGAATGGCGGCTGTGGGCGGATGGCAGCCTGGAGCTGACGCAGCGGGAGGGGGATCGGGAGGTGCGGGAGCGCATTTGGTTCACCCAGCCCAACCTGCGGCTGCGCAGCAGCGTGGAGCGGTGGGCCGACGGAAGCCCCGGCCGGGCCAGCTTCAGCTCGGAAATCCGCCGGCTGGGCCAGCCAGCGGCCCCATGAATGGGCTGCGCCTCGATGTGATCAGCCTGGTGCCGGAGGCGTTCGCGCCCCTACTCGGCCCGGGCGTGATCGGCCGGGCCTTCGCCGCCGGCATCGCCGAGCTGCACCTCCACAATCCCCGCGACTTCGCCAGCGACCGCTACCGCAAGGTGGACGATGAGCCCTACGGCGGCGGAGCGGGCATGGTGCTCAAGCCCGAGCCGGTGTTCGCGGCGTTCGAGGCGGTGCCGATGCGGCCGCGGCGCCAGGTGCTGCTGATGAGCCCCCAGGGTCAGCCGCTGGTGCAGGCGGATCTGCGGCGCTGGGCCAGCGACTGCGACCAGTTGGTGCTGCTCTGCGGCCATTACGAAGGCTTCGACGAGCGCATCCGCGGCCTGGCGGACGAGGAGGTGTCGATCGGCGACTTCGTGCTCACCGGCGGCGAGCTGCCGGCGATGGTGGTGATCAACGGGGTGGTGCGGCTGCTGCCGGGAACCGTCGGCAGCCCTGCCTCCCTGGAGGAGGAGAGCCACAGCGACCTGTTGCTGGAGCACCCCCATTACACCCGCCCGGCCGAGTTCCGGGGCCAGAGTGTTCCGGAGGTGCTGCGCGGCGGCGACCATGGGGCGATCGCCCGCTGGCGGAGCGACCAGCAGCAACTGCGCACGCGCCAGCGCCGCCCCGACCTCTGGCGCCGCTGGCAGGAGCGACAGGTGGCGGAGCCGCTCAGAGATCCGCCGGATCGGCCGGCGGGGGGAAGTCGAGATCGCCCTCCCGGGGGGTGATCTGCAGGGCGGCCAGGCGCACCAGTTCCGGCCCGCTCACCCCGAGCTTGGCGACGATGTTCTTGCGGTGCGTTTCCACCGTGCGCTGGGAGAGGTGCAGCTGGGCGGCGATCTCGCGGTTGCTGCGGCCACAGCCGATCAGGGCGAAGATCTCCCCTTCCCTCTGGGTCAGCCGGCGGCTGGGGAGCGGCAGGGTTTCGGGGGCGGCGGCCGACTCCACTTCGCTGCCCTCGGCGAG
>JBILEP010000090.1:0-7341 GCA_044352045.1 Cyanobium sp.
CGCTGGCGCCGCCGGTGTTGACGATGAAGTTGGCATGCATCGGCGACACCTGCGCCCCGCCCACGCTCAGCCCCTTGAGCCCCAGCGCCTCGATCAGCCGCCCGGCCTTTTCGGGTTCCGGATTGCGGAACACGCTGCCGCAGCTGGGTTGTTGGTAGGGCTGGCTGTTGGTGCGACTGTGCAGGTTGGCGCTGGTGCGGGCGCTGACCGCCGCGGGGTCCTGGCCCGCCTCCAGCTGCAGGCGGGCGGCGAGCACCAGCAGCGGTTCCCGCTGCAGGCGGCTGTGGCGGTAGGCGAAGTCGAGGGCCTGCAGCGCCAGCGGGAAGGGTTCCTCCGGACGGGCCGGATCGATCACCTCGGCCACCACGAAGCGCTCGGCCAGGCAACCCCCCTGGGCACCGGCGTTCATCACCACCGCCCCGCCCACGGTGCCGGGGATGCCCACCGCCCACTCCAGCCCCGCCAGCCCCAGCCGGGCCGCCTTGCGGGCCAGGGTGGGGATCGGTTCGCCCGCCTCCGCCCACACCAGGCCGGAGGCGGCATCGAGCCGGCTGCCCTGCAGGCGGCGGTTGCAGAGGGTCAGGCCCGGCAGGCCGGCGTCGGCGATCAGCAGGTTGGAGCCCGCGCCGATGCAGCGGTAGGGCATCCCCTCGGCCACCGCCCAGGCGGCCAGGGCGATCAGTTCTTCGCGGCTGCCGGGTTCGGCGAACCATTCGGCCGGGCCGCCCACCTTCCAGGTGGTGAACTCGCCGAGGGGAACGGAGCGGCGCAGGCCGGCGGGAGGGGCCGCGGCGGCCATCTCAGGCGGCCTGTGCCGGCGGCGCGTCCTCGAGGCGTCCCAGTCGGTCCCAGAGGCTGTTGACATCGCCGGCTCCCATCGCCAGCACAAGATCCCCCGTCTGGCTCGCTTCGGCCAGCTGCTCCACCAACTCCTCAAGGCTCTCCGCCGCCTGAACGCTCAGGTCGGGCGCGTGGCGACGCACCGCTTCGGCCAGGGCGGCGCTGGAGATGCCCGCGATCGGGGCTTCCCCGGCGGCGTAGAGGGGCGCCACCAGCACGGCGTCGGCCCGGCTGAGGGCGGCGGCGAAGTCGTCCAGAAACTGGGCGGTGCGGCTGTAGCGATGGGGCTGGAACACCGCCAGCAGGCGCCTGGGGGGCATCGGCAGGGGGCTGCGGCCGCTCTCCACCATCAGCCGGGCGGTGGCCAGGGTGGCGGCCACTTCGCTGGGATGGTGGGCGTAGTCGTCGACGATCACCCGCTCGCGCCAGATGCCGCGGCAGTCGAAGCGACGGCCGGGGGGCTGCAGCCCGCAGACCGCGTCCCGCAGGTCGGCGAAGGGCACCCCCTCCAGCCGGCAGGCGGCGATGGCGGCGGTGGCGTTGCTGAGGTTGTGGCGGCCCGGCAACGGCAGCTCAAGGCTGCCGACCCGCTCCCCCTCCTCGTAGAAATCCGCCAGGGTGCCGTCGCCGCGCTCCTCCAGGGCCAGGGCGGCGAAGTTCACCCCTTCGGCCGTCTCGATCGACCACCAGCTGTCGGCCTGGAAATGCTCGCGCAGGATCGGACAGTCGCGGTTGGCCAACAGCCGCTCGCTGCCGGCGGCGAAGCGCTGCAGGGTGTCGATCAGGGCCTGCAGGTTTGGGTAGTGGTCGGTGTGGTCGAGCTCGATGTTGGTGAGCACGCCGAGGCTGGCGGCGAATTTCACCAGGGAGCCGTCGGATTCGTCCGCCTCCGCCACCAGCAGCCGCCCCTCCCCCTGGCGGCCGTTGCTGCCGAAGGCGGGCACCACCCCTCCGATCACGGCGGTGGGGTCCTGGCGGGTGGCCTCCAGCAGGGTGGCCACCAGGGTGCTGGTGGTGGTTTTGCCGTGGCTGCCGGCCACGGCGATCGACGCTTGGCCATTGATCAGCGCCGCCAGGATGTCGGAGCGGTGCACCACGGCGAGCCCGCGGCGGCGGGCCTCCGCCAGCTCGGCGTTGCTCTCCGGCACGGCGGAGCTGATCACCACCAGCGCCGGGGCATCGCCGGCGGACTCGCACAGGGCCGCGATGGTGGCGGCTTCCTGGCGGGGGAACACGTGCACCCCCTGACGCCGCAGCCCCTCCACCACGGCGGTGCTGCGCGGGTCGGAGCCGCTCACCACAAAGCCGCGCGCCGCCAGGATGCCGGCCAGGGCGGACATGCCGATGCCGCCGACGCCGATGAAGTGGAGGGGTTGCTGGCGATCGAGCGTCAGGGTCAAGGGCACCTCCGGGACGTGCTGAAGATAGGTCCGCCGGCGCCCCGACTTGCTTTACGAGTTGCGTCGAAGCGCCCGCCGCGTCGGTTCCGTCACGCTCCGCCCGCTCGCCGCGATCGGCCCCCAGCCGGCGGAGTGGGCGCGGCTGTCGCCAAAAGGCCGGCGCAATGATTTCTGTATGATCGGCAGCCGAAAAGACCCTTGCTAGCGGGTTCCGCCGCTTGACGCCATGACTCTCCGCGTTGCGATCAACGGATTCGGCCGCATCGGTCGCAACTTCATGCGCTGCTGGCTCAGCCGCGGCGCCAACACCGGCATCGAGGTGGTGGGCATCAACGGCTCGGGCGACACCAACACCAACGCCCACCTGCTCAAGTACGACTCGATGCTCGGCCCCCTGCGCAACGCGGAGGTGAGCATCACCGAGGACACGATCGTCATCAACGGCAAAACGATCAAAACCTTCTACGACCGCAACCCGGCCAACCTGCCCTGGAAGGAGTGGGGCGTGGACCTGGTGATCGAGTCCACCGGCGTGTTCAACGACGATGTGGGCGCCAGCAAGCACTTCGAGGCCGGCGCCAAGAAGGTGATCCTCACCGCCCCCGGCAAAGGCGCCAAGGTGGGCACCTTCGTGGTGGGCGTGAACGCCGATGAATACCGCCACGAGGAGTGGGACATCCTCAGCAACGCCAGCTGCACCACCAACTGCATGGCGCCGATCGTCAAGGTGATCGACCAGACCTTCGGCATCGTCAAGGGCACGATGACCACCACCCACAGCTACACGGGTGATCAGCGCATCCTCGATGCCGCCCACCGCGACCTGCGCCGCGCCCGCGCCGCCGCCGTGAACATCGTGCCCACCAGCACCGGTGCCGCCAAGGCCGTGGCCCTGGTGTACCCACCGGTGAAGGGCAAGCTGAGCGGCATCGCCCTGCGCGTGCCCACCCCGAACGTGTCGGTGTGCGACATGGTGTTCGAAACGGGCCGCGACACCAGTGCCGAGGAGGTGAATGCCGCCCTCAAGGCCGCCTCCGAGAACGGCATGAAGGGCATCATCAAATACTGCGATCTGCCCCTGGTGTCGAGCGACCACGCCGGCACCGATGAGAGCACGATCGTGGATGCCGATCTCACCCTGGTGATGGGCGGCAACATGGTGAAGATCGTCTGCTGGTACGACAACGAGTGGGGCTACAGCCAGCGCGTGGTGGATCTGGCGGAGATCGTGGCGAAAAACTGGAAATGAGCTCGCTCCTCCGGGGTCAGGACATGATCCTGGAGAGCAAAGGATTTCTGCCTGAGAGAAGAAGTCTTCCGACCTGAGGACGAAGCCGCCTCTTGAAGGCGGCTTTTTTGTGCGTATTTTCAGAGTCCCGTCAGCCAGCTTTCCGCAGCACCGGCCAAGGTGGCCCCTTTGGAAATGCCGTGGTCGAGCTCGACTCGGGCGGGCAGCGCCGACTTGAACGGCGCTGCCCGTTGACCGTGGTGACCTATCCCACCTGGGAGCGGCGATCACCCCGCTGTTGGCTCAGGCGACGTAGCCGGCGGGCCTGGCTCAGGGCCGCTCCAACGCCGAGGAGGGGCAAAGGACCGTGAACAGTTTCCACACCTGTGGTGAAGCCAAAGCCATCGGCGTAGGCACTTGTGGTGGTGGTGTGTCGAAAATCAATTTCGGAATAATCTCCCAGAAATTGAGCCACAAAGCCAACGTTGAAGTCGGAGGCCCCACTGCCTGTGATTGTAGAGCCGCTCACGCTGATTCCATTCGACTGAAGAATTACAAAAGGAGAAAAGAATTCAACATTCTCCGTGTAAGTCAAGCCGGATGCATAGAAATAAGGATTTTGGACCGGCCTGTCAAACTTTACCTTTACGTTGTCGCTCGATAGGGCGGCCGAACCGACAATTGTGGCAGAGTTAGACGTTGTTGGAAACTGACTGGAGAGCAAAAGGGTATCCCACGAGGGTGTAAAAATAGTGCCCGCCCCAGTTCCTGATCCCGTGCCTACAGTAACCGTAATGGCAGAGGCCGGACAAGGGGGATTGCTTCCTTGAATGGGAGCTGATTTTGTCCCGCCTGGCACACCATCGGGAGCACTCCAAATCGCAGTGCAGACGGTCGTAGCCGCGTCAACCCTCGGTGTGCTGATAAGGGTGATGGCGGCCACGGACAAACCGGAAAAGGCCAGAAGCTTCAAAATGAGAAAAAGCAAAACTTGCCGCTTATGGATGAGCCGCCCAAGGGCACTCGTTATGTCTTGGTTCCGTGACCATCTCGAGCGCGGCTGTTGGCAGTGTCAACGACCCTTGCCCCCACCGGAGTGATTCTGCCGGCTGAGGCACGACGCCTGAGCCCAGAATGGCGCCATCGCCCCGCCGCTATGCCGCCCGACATTCGCTGGCAGCAGCGCTTCGCCAACTTCTGCCAGGCGCTTGATCAGCTGGAAACTTTTTTCCAGCCCCCCGCGCTCAACGAGCGCGAACGCCAGGGCCTGATCAAAGCATTTGAATACTGTTTCGAGCTGGGCTGGAACACCCTGCGCGACCTGCTGCTGGCGGAGGGCAACGCCGGCCTGATCGGCTCGCGCGACACCCTGCGGTTGGCCTTCCGGGTGGGGCTGATCCGCGATGGCGAGGCCTGGCTGGCCATGGTGCAGGACCGCAACCTCACCAGCCACACCTACAACCGCAGCACCGCCGAGCAGGTGAGCCAGCAGGTGGAGGGTCGTTACCTGCCCTGTTTTCGGGAGCTGCGCCTGGTGCTGAGCGAGCGCGTTCAGGCTGCCGCCGCGGAGGAGGGGAATGGCTGAGCCCCCAGACGCTGTGGCCGCCACCGCTGCCGCGATCCCCGGCTTGCCGCAGGAGGTCTCGGCACGGCTGCTGGCGGTGCTCAGCGCCGAGCCTGCCGTGCAGGAGGTGTGGCTCTACGGCTCCCGGGCCATGGGCCGCCATCGCCCCGGCTCCGACATCGACATCACCCTGGTGGCGCCGGATCTCCGCCACCACGACCGCCTGCGGCTGATGGCCGCCCTCGATGATCTGCTGCTTCCCTGGAGCATCGATCTTTCGCTGAAGCACGAGTTGCCCGATTCGCTTCGCGATCATGTGGCCCGTGTGGGGCGGCGGCTGGCGCTCTGAAGACGGTGGCCCGCGCCCCATGCGGGCGCTTCTCCAGCCAGGCCGCAAGTGATCCGATCCCTGGCCTTCATGCCCAGCAGCACCGACAGTTTGATCCGTGCATCGATGCAGCCGATGACGATCATCTGCCCATTCGTCTGTTGATGGTCGGGCATGGGCCCGGGGTTTTGGTGCCCTGGCGCATCGGCACTGCGTACCCATGCGCAGGCCATCCAGCCCGATGCTCTGGTTGCGGCCCGCGAAGCAGCCACGCTCAGCTCCATGCCAGCGTGATGCCCTGTCCCGGTGAACTCTGCACCTGGCCTCGCAATCCCCTGGAGCGCGACAGCAAACGCCGCCCGGTGGTGCTCTCTCCCACCTGCACGGGCCGTTCCACCGTGATCGAGGTGCCGTTCATCAACGCCTTGGCGTCCGACAGCCTGGTCCTCTGCGATCAGATCACCTGCCTGCTGGTCAGCCTGCTGAGGCACCGCGCCGCCCTGACCCTGGGGCTGATGCCCAGCGACCTTCGCTTGGCCAGGGGGAGGAATCATGGACATGGACTATCCAGCTAACCTGGTTAAACTAAGTTTACTTAACCATCGCTCCCGTGCGCCAGGTCAACCTGCATGAGGCCAAGACCCACCTCTCCAGGCTCGTGGCCGAGGCGGTGGCCGGCGAGGCCTTCGTGATCTGCAAGGCCGGGCGGCCGCTGGTGCAGGTCACCCGTCTGGTCGACGCCGCCGACGCCAGCCCTCCCCCTCGGCGGCGCCTCGGTCTGCTGGCGGGTCAGTGCTTCGTGCCCGACGATTTCGACCGGATCGCCGCTGAGGAGATCGCCGATCTCTTCGAGGGCCAGAGCCCTGTCCCGTCTGCCATCGGCGAGCAGTGAAGCTCCTGCTCGACACCCATCTGCTGGTCTGGGCCATGGGTGAACCGGCCCGGCTGGGGCCCGGTTTGCGGGACGTTCTGGAGGATCCCCTCCACACCCTCTGCTTCAGCGTGGCCTCCCTCTGGGAGCTGGTGATCAAGGCCGCCCTGGGGCGCGACGGGTTTCAGGTGCAGCCGCCGCTGTTGCGGCGCACGCTGCTGGATGGCGGTTTTGTGGAGGTTCCGATCGAAGCCGCCCATGTGCTGTCGGTGGCCCAGTTGCCGCCCTTGCACCGCGATCCCTTCGATCGCCTGCTGCTGGCCCAGGCCGAGCGCGAAGGGCTGCTCCTGATCACCGCCGATGCGCTGGTGGCCCGCTATCCGGGCCCGGTGCGCCATCAAGACACCTTCTAGGCACCCCCACTCCGTGCCGTGAGCTCGCGGGCTCAGCCGAAGTGCCTGTAGCCCCCGCTGGCGATCGCTTCGTCTTCCTGCCCGGCGGACCCGCCCCAGCCCAGCGCCCCCGCAGGCCCCGCCAGCAGCTCCCCGATCACGCCGCTGCCCGGCAGGGCCGCCGCCAGGGCCTCGGCCCAGGCGGGCTCAAGGGCCAGCACCAGCTCGAAGTCCTCGCCTCCCTCCAGGCACCAGACCTCCGCCCGCGGCAGCCCGGCCATGGCGGCAGCCAGCGGCAGGGCACCCCGCTCCAGCCGGGCCGCGCAGCCGCTGGTGGCGGCGATCGCCCGCACCGCCGCCGCCAGCCCGTCGCTGCTGTCGCAGCCCCCCACCCGCC
This sequence comes from Cyanobium sp., assembly GCA_044352045.1. Lineage (GTDB taxonomy): Bacteria > Cyanobacteriota > Cyanobacteriia > PCC-6307 > Cyanobiaceae > Cyanobium. The sequence goes on from JBILEP010000090.1 coordinate 7,021, forward strand.
AGGGGGCCCCGGCCGGACGGGTCGTGATTAGGGCCCGCACCGCGTCGAAGCGGGGAACCGGGCGCTGATGGGCGGCGATCGCCCGCGCTGCCAGGGAGGCATCCAGGCTCCCGGCGAGATCCGGCCCGGTGCTGTCGAGATTCCCCTGCAGTAGCGCCAGCCCCAGCCGGCTCAGCCCATGGGGGCCGGTGGCCACCAACCAATCCCCAGGCCGCCCGTCGCGCCGGCGAATCGGACCGCCGGCCGCCGCCAGCCGCCCCAGGGCGGTGATCGCCAGCAGCCGCTGGCCGCCGCCGCTGCAGTCGCCCCCCAGGAGCTCGC
>JBILEP010000091.1:0-7325 GCA_044352045.1 Cyanobium sp.
GATCAGGGCCAGATTGAAGTTGCGCATTGATCGGATGAACATTGATCGGATGAATTAGAATTGGCGTGTGGAATGTTGTGCTGGATGCTCAGAGCAGGGCATCCAGAGGTCGCCCATGGCGTGCACGCCCTCGCAGCCAAGCTCACGCGCTTTCTGAAGGGCCACCTGCCGGCTCGGGTAGGCCAGCAGCTGTTGCTGCGCAGCCCCGTTGCTGTGGTGTTGATGGCCACTGCCTGGGGTCAGCGTCCAGATCCCCATGCCATGGACACCGGCCACCACCACCCCCATCCCCACCACGCAGGCATTGAGCACCCCCATGCCCACCACCCCGAGGCTGATCACCCCCATCGGCACCACGCCGATGCTCACCACCCCCATCGGCACGATGCCGATCGAAATGATGCCCAGGGGCGCCACCCCGAAAGCGATCCGCTTGGGCTTGTCGCCGCATTGGGCCATGGGAGTTCTCAGCCTCAGTGGGAGTGCGAGGAACCCTGGGCGCCACCATGCTGGGCGCAGGGCATCCACCGATCACCCATCTTGTGGGCGCCGGTGCAGTTGAAATGCAGCTTGGCGGCCCGCTCCGCGTCAGCCTGAGTGGCGTACATCGCCGGGACGCCGCCCGAACCTGCGGCTGGAGCGGCCAGGCCGGCGCTGGAGAACAGGAGCTGGGCTCCAATCGCGGCAGCCGCCCGGGCTGGCCACGCACTGGAAAGGATCGACACGGGACGGGTGCGAGCGCAGGCTGGCCTGCTGGGCACTCATCCTAGCAAATGCCTCTAGTAAAGCGCTAGTGCTGGAGAGTCTCAGCCAGGCTCCCTCGCTTTCTGACTGCTTCTAGGCTGATGAAGCTCCTACACAGTGGAGGGTTCTAGCCATGGCCCGCCAGGGACCCCTATCCGCAAGCCCCGCTCCCAGCCTGCGCATCGGAGAGGTGGCCCGGCGCACAGGCCTGCCGGTGAAGACGATTCGCTTCTACTGCGACCAGGGACTGCTCCAGCCCAGGGGTCGCTCGGACGCTGGATACCGCTTGTTTGATCAGGAGAATCTCGCTGAGCTCATGATCATTCGCGGCCTCCGGGCGATGGATGTATCGATCCCTGAGTTGTCGATGATCCTGGAGGTGCGTCGGTCCGGTCAGTGTAATTGCTCGTTGCTCAAAGGCAGCATTGCGGCCAAGATTGCATCGATTGACCAGCGGATCACCGAACTCCGAGCCATGAAGGAGGAGCTGGCGGGCCTGCTCGACAGCTGGCAGGACTGCGGGGGGGCCAAGTTGCAACACTGAGCCATCGACATGCGCTGTCGCTCCGCTGAAGCGTATGGCTGTGTCGCTACGAGGCGGCGGCGCTGCTCAACACCTGCCTCGACAGGCTCTCAGAAGCAACCGATGCACTCAAACGCTTGTTCCGGGAGCTTGAGAAGGAGCTGGCCGTGCTCAAGGTCCGCACCGACGGGTTGGCGGCCAAGGTGGGCGAATTGGAGAGCAGCCGGTGCTTCACCACAACCAAGCTCAGCGGCACGGCGTTGTTCGTGATTGGCTCCCATGCCTTCGGAGGCAGTGCCAGAGGGCAGGTGAGGGACGCCCGTTCAACCACCTGCAACGGCGCCCCTGGGGCCTGCAACAAAAGTCTGGGGCCAGGTGCAGGCCTCTGGTGGAAAGACCACGACCTGAGCCTGTCGAGCAACTACGTGGCGGCCGTCGACGATGTCGCTGCCCCTGACCAGGGAGGCATCGGTGGCCCGCAGTGGGACAAAGCGTTCCAGGACGCCAATGTGCTGGGCTTCGCCTTCGGCCAGCCGGTGTTCGCCACGGGCCTACGGGCGATGAGAGCCCGCACGACGGCAACTACGCTTTCGAACTCTGATACAAGGTCCAGGCGACGGATCACATCAGTGTGACGCCAGCGGTGTTCTATCTGAGCCGCCCGCTTGGGCGGGAGACAACCGTGGGCAAGTGCTTCGACAACCTGGGCGCGGTCAACAAAACCACGTTTCAATTCTGATCACCATTCGCATCTCAACGCGGATCACAACAAACCCTCACCTGACCTCCCGCCATGCTCAATCAATCCCGTGACATCCACCGTGCCCTGGTGCCCTGGTGCCCTGGTGCCCTGGTGCCCTTTGCCGCCCTTCCCCCGATCCTCACAGCGATCACAGGTGTTGTGTTCAGCATCCTTGACAAGCAAGACAGCAAGGCCGAAGGGCTGCTTGCAATTCACACCGGTCCCTTCGGGCCCATCAATCTGCAACCCGAATACTCCTATTTCCTCGGTGTCTGCGTGCTCATCCTGGTGATCACCGCAGCCCTGCTCTGGTGTCGCTTCAGGAGCCACAAACACCACCGCATCTCAGGTCACTGATCTCTTGCCGCTGGATCCATGCGCTCCCATCTGGCAACCCTGCCGCGCACCGAGTGGATCCTGGGCCTGATCAGCTTGGCGCTGGCGGTGCTCGGTCCGCCGCTGGCCGCCGCCCTGCTGGCGCTGCTGGCGGCGGTCCTGCTGGCACCGTGCTTGGGGAGCGGCCGGGCTAACCTCAGCCGAGGAGCAGCTTGCCGATGGCCTGGGAAATCATTCTGTTCGCGATTGTGCTGAGCATCGATTCCTTTTCGGCGGCATTCGCGATGGGCTTCCGGCACTTCTCCCCCCGCCGCGCCTTTTCCTTTGCCTTCAGCTCCGCCTTCGCCGAAGGTGGCGCCACCGCGATTGGCTTCCTGCTGGGCCGCATCGCCAAGGATCTGATCGTCGATTACGACCACTGGGTGGCCTTCTTTCTGCTCGTGGCCGTTGGCTCCCACATGTGCTGGGAGGCCTATCACCACGATCCCGATGAAACCCCGGAAGCGGAAGATCCCCGCACCCACAGCTTCCTGAAGATTCTGTTTGTATCCACCGTCACCAGCATCGATTCGCTCGGTGTCGGCGTCACCCTCGGCCTGGCGGGCAAACCGATCGTGGCCTACGCCATCGCCATCGCCCTGGCCGCCTTCGCCTCCACCTACCTCGGCCTGGGCCTGGCCAAGAGGATGCCCGCGGCGTTTGGCAGTCGGCTGGAAATCGTGGGGGGCGGCGTGCTGATCGCCCTCGGCTTCAAAATGTTGTCCATCTAGCCCGCACCCCGGCCGGCCGCCGGGCATTGTGGAGACCCCTGCCGGAGGACCCGCGATGCCCCCCCTGCCGCCGCCCGAACCCTCCCGGCATCTGGAGACCACCGCCAGCCTCGACGCCCGCAAGATCCGCTTCGAGATCAACCGCATCGAGCTGCCGATGGGGGTGGAGGGCAGCTTCGGGATCATCCGCCACCCTGGCGCCTCCCTGGCGGTGCCGGTGCTCGCCGACGGCCGGGTGCTGGTGCTGCGCCAGTACCGCTTCGCCGTGGAAACCCGCATCCTGGAGTTCCCCGCCGGCACCCTCGATGAAGGGGAAGACCCGCTGACGACGATGGAGCGGGAGCTGCAGGAGGAGGCGGGCTACCGGGCCGAGCGCTGGGATCCGCTGGGGGTGATGCTGCCCTGCCCCGGCTACTCCGACGAGGTGATCCACATGTTCCTCGCCCGCGACCTCACCCCCCTGGAGAAGCCGCCCGCCGGCGACGACGACGAGGACCTGGAGGTGCTGGTGCTGGAGCCCGCCGCCCTCGACGCGATCCTGGCCAGCGGCGACGAATACCTGGATGGCAAAAGCATGGCGGCCTGGTTCCGGGCCCGCCAGGTGCTCGGGCTCTGAGGGGGGCGATGGCGACGCCGATGGGCTGTGAGCGCTGGCTGGTCTGGCACCGCCGCGACCTGCGCCTGGCCGACAACCTCGCCCTGGCGAAGGCGGCGGCCCATACCCCGGCACTGACCGGCGTTTTCGTGCTGGATCCGGCGATCCTCAGCGCCGCCGATCTGGCGCCGGCGCGGTTGTGGTTCCTGATCGAGAGCCTGAAGGACCTGGCGGAGAGCTGGCGCCGGGCCGGCAGCCGGCTGGTGCTGCTGCGGGGCGATCCGGCCGAGCTGCTGCCCCGGCTGGCCCTGGCCCTGGGGGCGCGGGCGGTGGCCTGGAACCGCGACGTGGAGCCCTACGGCCGCGCCCGCGATCGGCGCGTGGCCAAGGCGCTGCAGGCGGAGGGCTGCCGGGTGGAGGTGGGCTGGGACCAACTGCTGGTGGAACCCGAGGCCGTGCGCACCGGCGCCGGCGAGCCCTATCGGGTCTACGGACCCTTCCTGCGCAACTGGCGCGGCCAGGTGGCCCGCAGTCCGGCGCCGGTGGCCGCCCCGCGCCAGCTGCTCGACCTCGATCCCGACGCCCTGAGCCGCCCCGATCTCTGGGCCGCCCTGCCGCGGCTGGAGGCGGTGCCCGAGGAGGCGGCGCTGGCGGCGGAGCTGGGCCGGGCGCCCTTCGCCGGCGCCCACCTCTGCCCCTGCCGCCCCGGCGAGGCGGCGGCCGCCGCCCAGCTTGAGGCCTTCGCCACCGGGCCCCTGGGCCGCTACGAACCGGGGCGCAACTTCCCCGGCGAGGCGGGCACCTCCGGCCTCTCGGCGGCCCTCAAGTTCGGCACCCTCAGCCCTCGCCAGGCCTGGGCTGCCGCCCGCGACGCCCTGGCGGCGGCCGGCAGCGAGGAGGAGCGGCAGGCGATCGGGGTGTGGGAGCAGGAGCTGGCCTGGCGGGAGTTCTACCAGCAGGCGCTGTTCCACTTCCCCGAGCTCGCCGAGGGCCCCTACCGGCCCCAGTGGCGCCACTTCCCCTGGGAGAACGACCCGGCCCGGTTCGAGGCCTGGTGCGCGGGACTCACCGGCGTGCCGATCATCGACGCGGCGATGCGCCAGCTCAACGAGAGCGGCTGGATGCACAACCGCTGCCGCATGATCGTGGCCTCGTATCTGGTGAAGGATCTGATCGTCGACTGGCGCTGGGGCGAAGGCCGCTTCATGGCCCAGCTGGTGGACGGCGACCTGGCGGCCAACAACGGTGGCTGGCAGTGGAGCGCCAGCAGCGGCATGGATCCCAAGCCCCTGCGCATCTTCAACCCCACCACCCAGGCGGCCCGCTTCGATCCGGAGGCGGAGTACATCCGCCGCTGGCTGCCGGAGTTGGCCCATGTGGCCAGCTCCGACCTGCTCAGCGGCCGGATCGGCGCCCTGGAGCGGCGCGGCTACCCCGAGCCGATCGTGGACCACAAGCTGCAGCAGGCGCACTTCAAGGCGCTGTACGCAGCGCTACCACGGGGCTGACGCCGCGAAGGCGGCGAAGGTGAACTGGTCCAAGCCTTAGGAAGCAGGAGCGGAGTTGGCAGACATCTCAACATGCGTCGGCCGATGCCGATAGAGAGGGTTGGGAACGCGCCTGACACGCCTCTCACCGTCACCGAGCAAACGCCGTTTCGCAAACTCCCCGATCTCATATTCGGAGGCAAACAGGTCGAACAACGCGAAGCGTGCGGCGTGCTGAGGGTGCCTACGCTGGTAGTCAAGAATCACCTCGGCAGTCATACGCCAGAATTCAGCCTCTTCCAGGCCGTAGTGCAACCGCAGGAAGATAGCCAACTCAGTCAGACAGGTGAAGAAGAATGCGTCGCATGAGTAGTCCCGTACTGCATTCACGTCATCCGTGAGGATGAACGAGCTGCGGTTCACCGCTGCGTGCCTCGCTGGCAGTGGCACCAGCTCTGGCGCGGCATCTGGGCGTGCAAGGTGATTTGGCGAATACCGCACGCCGTCATGAAAGTCCTTGAGGGCAATACGCTCTGGCCAACCGTCACGTTGAATCAACACGATGTTCTGGCCGTGGGACTCCATGCCGATGCCCTCGGCATAGAGCATGTGCACGATGGGCGACACGCTCACCTGCAGTAGTCGTTGCAGCCAAGGGAGAAGGCCATAGCGAGCGATCCAAGCATCGATAAAAGGCTTTTGCTCACCATCTCCATAGAGATTTTCGATCCTGCTCAGACCATTAAATGGGAGACCCTGCTCACCCTGCATGAGGTAGGAGCTGAGGTTTTGCCGCCAGATCGCCCCCAGGGTTCCGTAGACCTGACCTTGGCGGATAGCCGGCAACTGTCCATCATCAAAACTGACCCCGGCGACTTCACCAAGAATCACAAACCCCAGCTCCCGCGCCGTGGGATCGGTCGCGATCAGATTCTGGAGCCAATCATTAATTGTCGGCCCATTCAGAACCGTGTGCCGTGCCAGGATGCGCGAACAGGAGGTATTCGTAATACTAAGAGCAAGCTTTATATACGGCCTGGTTGAATCTTGAACATTGGCGAGAGTGCGGATCGACTGCTGTGGCCGATAATGAGCCCCAGAAGTACCAAGGTAGAGGAGCTCGCCACAGGCCAGCTCGGGCTGAAAATTCGGGACAATCACGTTCTCCCATTGCCAGGGATGCACTGGTATCGGCCAAAAGTCGCTCATGGAACGGCCCTGCTCGGCAAGTGCGCGATCGATCTCGGCCCAGCGCTCAGCGCCAAATTCAACCTTGAGGAACTGGGTCAGATCGACGTCTCGAGAATGATTAACCGAGGCCAGATGCCGAGGAATACCCAGCCACACGACAGCTAGCGGCTCACCGAATTCCGGGCCGTAGCGGCGGTTGTCTTCCAGGGAAAAGCCGATACGCGACTTATAGCAGGGATGGTATCTGTGACCATCCATAAAATGTCTCTCAAGGCTGTCGGCATCCAGGCTGTACGGTGCAGCAGCGGGCTGATAGTCTTGGCTGCGGGACTGCAGGTCTTTGAGCAGCGTCTGCTCGAGCTCCTCGATAAAGCGCGGCATGAATGGTCCGTCAACGATGGCGCCCAGTAACTCGGCCAAAGCCTGATGCAGATTCGGCTGGCTGGGGAGATCCTGCGCATCAACGCGTTCCAGAGTTGCCGTATCTAGACGGATGATGCCGAAGCTTTCGCTGAGCAGCCCCAGACAACGGTAAGTGACTGGGCGCCCTTGCTCATCAACGCCGTCCACGATGAATCGCTGACGGCCATCGCCGGTCGCTTCCAGGCGGTAGCTCAGCACATTTTCACAAAGGAGGGCTTGCAGCAGCTGCCCTACCACTCGCCGCGAGACGCGACAGAAGCGCCGTGAATCGACTGGGGTCAGCCACTCGTAAGCATGGGGAAAGAGCATGGGCAGGCGAGACGGAGACAAGGCAGAAACTGGGGAAGACAAACGGGAAAGCGGAAGGCGGATGCGAACAGATTAGCATTGGCACGCCAGCGAGGACAAAGGCGTTACTGGCGATTCTGGCGCCAACAAAAACCCTGAACTCACAAGATTTCCGAGGCAAGATAGACAGGCCAACTGCGATCTCGCCAGGTAGAACTGAAACCCC
>JBILEP010000005.1:0-21105 GCA_044352045.1 Cyanobium sp.
TGGTTGCAGGACCGGGTGGAGGCCATCGACCTCAAGGGCCGCAGCCTGCGCACCGCGGCCGGCCGCCGCATCCCCTGGGGCCAGCTGGTGCTGGCCTGCGGTGGCGAGGCCGACGATTTCGGCATCCCCGGCGTCGCGCGCGCCGCCCTCGGCTTCCGCTCCCTCACCGACGTGGAGCGCCTGCAGGAACTGGTCGGTCGGCTGCGGCGGGAACGGCGGCCGCTGCAGCGGCTGGCGATCGTGGGGGCGGGGCCCACGGGGGTGGAGCTGGCCTGCAAGCTGGCCGATCTGGCGGGCGACAGCGCCCTGGTGGAGTTGATCGAGCAGGGGGAGCAGCTGCTGCCCCACAACCGCACCTTCAGCCGCGAGCAGGCCCTGCTGGCCTTACAGCGCCGGGATGTGCGCCTGCGCACCCGCACCCGGGTCACGGCCGTGGAACCCGACCGCCTGCACCTGATCACCCGACCGGCCGGCGAACCGCCGCCGGGCCGCGACGCGGTCGAGGAGCTGCTGCCAGTGAGCGGCGTGATCTGGACTGCCGGTCTGCGCTTCCGACCGCCCCACCTCGAGCCGGAACCGCCCCGCGATCGCCGCGGCCGCCTGCTCTGCCACGGCGATCTGCGGCTGCGCGGCCACGACGACGTGTTCGTGGTGGGCGACTTGGCCAATCTGCCCGGTCCGGAGGACGATGACCCCCTGCCCAGCACCGCCCAGGTGGCCTTTCAACAGGCGCCCCTGGCCGCCGCCAATCTGCTGCGCTCCCTGGCGGGCGAGCCGCTGCAGCCCTTCCGCTTCCAGGAGCTGGGCGAAATGATGAGCCTGGGGGTGGGGGAGGCCAGCCTCAGCGGCCTCGGCCTCAACCTCGCCGGCCCGGCGGCCTACCAGCTGCGGCGCCTCGCCTACCTCGCCCGCCTGCCGCGCCGTTCCCTGCAGCTGCGGGTGGCCGCCGGCTGGCTGGCCGACTGGAGCCGCCCCGCCGGAGACCTGCCGTGAGCGCCGCGGCCTGGCCACGCCCCCGCGCCCTGTTGCTCGACGCCATGGGCACCCTCATCACCCTGCGCCAACCCCTGGGGATCACCTACGCCGAACTGGCGGCCCGCCATGGCCTCCGCGCCGAGCCCGAAGCGATCGGCCGGGCCTTCGCCCGGCTTTACCCCGAGGCCCCGCCCCTGGCCTTCCCCGGCCTGGCGGATGGGGCGCTGCGCCAGGCGGAGATCGGCTGGTGGGGCCGCCTGATCGATGCGGTGCTGCTGGCCACGGCCGGCGTCGCCGCGCCCCTGGAGCTGCACCACCAGCTGTTCGAGGCGTTCGCCGATCCTGCCCTCTGGCGGGTGTACGACGACGTGCCGCCGATGCTGGAGCGCTGGCGGGCGGCCGGGTTGCAGCTGGCGGTGGTGAGCAATTTCGACAGCCGCCTGGCGGGCCTGCTGGCCGGGCTGGGGTTGGCGGAGCGCTTCGCCGCCGTGGTGGTCTCCAGCCGTGCCGGCGCCGCCAAACCCTCCCCCCGCCCCTTTCAGCTCGCCCTCGACGCCCTGGGGGCAACGGCGGAGCAGGCCTGGCATGTGGGCGACAGCCCGGAGGATGAGGCGGGCGCCCGGGCGGCGGGCCTGCGCTGCCTGATCGTGCGCCGCCCTTGAGGCAGGGGGTCCTGGCCGGGCGCACCGCGGGGCTGCGGCCAGCCGAGCGGCGCCGGCTGGAGCGGATCTGCCACCGACGCCATCCCGGCGATGCGGTGGCCGATCGGCTCACCCTCCAGCGGCTGGCGGAGGAGGCCCGCGACCTTGAGCTGCCCCTCACCCTCGTCGTCGATGGCCGGGGGCTGTGCCGGCTGCTCTGGGTGGGGGATCTGGAAGCCTCGGGCCAATTGCTGGAGCGTCTCGGCGGCTCCGAACGCCGCCGCGGCGGCGAGCTGCGGCTGCTCACCTGCTGCGCCGCCGGCGGCCGCACGCCCCAGCTGCGGCCGGGCCCCAGGGAGGCGGTGCTGGGGCTCGACCTGGAGCCGCGGCTGTGGCTGCGCTGGCCGCCCCAGGCCGGCGCCGGCGGACGCTGGCCGGCGGCCCTGTTCGTGCCGGCCGGCGACGGCCAGGGGGGCTGGAGCGCCGCCGGCGAGGGGGAACTGGCGGAGTTGTGCGACCTGGATCCGGCCCTGTTGCCGGAAGCCCCCGCCGCCGAGTCCGGGGCCGCCAGCCCCGAGGCGGCCGGCGAGCGGGTGCTGCTGCTGGCGCTCTGCGGCGGCGCGGCCCAGCAGGAGCGGCGCCGCATCGCCGAGCTGGAGGAGCTGGTGCGCAGCGCCGGCGCCCGGCCGGTGGGGGTGGTGGAGCAGCGCCGCTCCGCCGTTGCCCCGCAGACGATCTGGGGCGAAGGCAAGCTGCGGGAGGCGGCCCTTGAGGCCCGCCGGCTGGGGGCTGATCTGGTGGTCACCGACCGGGAGCTGACGCCGGTGCAGGCCCGCAACCTGGAGCGCCTGCTCGATCTGCCGGTGAGCGACCGCAGCGAGCTGATCCTCGACATCTTTGCCCAGCGGGCCGCCAGCGGCGCCGGCCGGTTGCAGGTGGAGCTGGCCCAGCTCCGCTACCGCCTGCCCCGCCTCACCGGCCGGGGCCGCAGCCTCTCCCGCCAGGGGGGCGGCATCGGCACCCGCGGACCGGGGGAAACCCAGCTGGAGAAGGACCGCCGCGCCATCGCCCGCCGTATTGAGCGGCTGCAGCGGGAGGTGAAACAGCTCGGTGAGCACCGGGCGCGGCTGCGCCGCGGCCGGCGGGGCGTGACCCGTCTGGCCCTGGTGGGCTACACCAACGCCGGCAAGAGCTCCCTGCTCAACGCCCTCACCCGCTCCGGCGCGGACGACGCCGTGCTGGCGGAGGACAAGCTGTTCGCCACCCTGGATCCCACCACCCGCCGCCTCTGGCTCGGAGAGCCTCCGCCGGCCGGCGAACGGCTGCTCACCGATACGGTGGGCTTCATCCGCGAGCTGCCCCCCTCCCTGGTGGAGGCCTTCCGCTCCACGATCGAGGAGGCGTTGGAGGCCGATGGGCTGCTGTTGCTCGTCGACCTCTCCGATCCGGCCTGGCCTGAGCAGCTGCGCACCGTGGAGGCGATCCTCGCCTCCCTCGATTCCCACGCCCCCCGCCAGGTGATCGGCAACCAGATCGACCGCTGCCCCGCCAGCGAACTGGAGCGGGCCCGCGCCCTGGTGCCGGACATGCTGTTCGTGTCGGCCACCGCCGGCCTCGGCCTGGAGGGCCTGCGCCGCCATCTGCGCCTCTGGCCTGTGCCAGCATTCGAGAGCTGACCCCTGCTCCCTCAGCCCGCCATGGCCCTGCAGCTCGGTGACACCGTTCCCGATTTCACCCAGGATTCCCAGCTGGGACCGATCAATCTCTACGACTTCGCCGCTGATTCCTGGGTCGTTCTCTTTTCCCATCCCGCCGACTACACGCCGGTCTGCACCACCGAGCTCGGCGAGGTGGCCCGGCTGCGGCCTGAGTGGGAGAAGCGCAACGTCAAGACCATCGCCCTGTCTGTTGACAGCGCCGAGAGCCACCTTGGCTGGATCGGCGACATCAACGAAACCCAACACACCACGGTGGATTACCCGATCCTGGCCGATGCCGACCGCAAGGTGGCCGATCTCTACGGGATGATCCATCCCCAATCGCTCAACAACCTCACGGTGCGCTCGGTGTTCATCATCGATCCCGCCAAGAAACTGCGGCTGCAGATCACCTATCCCGCCAGCACCGGCCGCAATTTCGATGAGATTCTCCGCGTGATCGATTCGCTGCAGCTCACCGATCACCACCAGGTCGCCACTCCCGTCAACTGGCAGGACGGCCAGGACTGCGTGGTGGTGCCCTCGATCCCCACCGACGAGGCCCGCGCCAAGTTTCCCAAGGGCGTCACCGAAATCCGCCCCTACCTGCGGCTCACGCCCCAGCCCAATCGCTGAGCCGCTGCTGAGCCCCAAGGACGGCCCCCCCGATGCACAGCGGAGCCAAACACTGGCGCCACCGACTGACGGTCCCGCAGTTCACGGTGCTCACCGGCGTGCTGGTGATTGCCATCGGCACCTTGCTGATGGCCTCGCCGCTCTGCTCCAGTGATTCGGTGGGGCTGTGGCAGGCGCTCTTCACGGTCACCTCCGCGATCACCGTCACCGGGCTGAGCATCATCGATGTCGGCCGTGACCTCACCCCCGCCGGCCAGGGGCTGCTCGCCGGCCTGATCCTCACCGGCGGGCTCGGGCTGATGGCGATCACCACCTTTCTGCAGGGCTTTGTGCAGGGCCGCTCCGGCTTGCGCCAGCGGCTCGACCGGGGGCGGGCGCTCGATGAATTCGGCGTTGGCGGCATCGGCCCCACCTTCAACCAGATACTGCTGATCGCCGCGGTCGTGATTGGCCTGGGCACCCTGGTGCTCTACGTTTTCGGGTTCGCCGATATCCCCAGCCCGGGCCGGCGCCTGTGGGCCGCCCTGTTCCACTGCATCAGCGCTTACAACAACGCCGGCTTCGGCCTGTGGAGCGACAACCTGGTGGCCTACCGGGGCAACCCCTGGGTGAACGGCGTGATCGGCGCGCTGATCGTGATCGGCGGCATCGGCTGGCGCGTCGCCAACGACCTGTGGGTGAACCGCTTCCGCCTGCAGCGCATCCGCCGGCTGAGCCTGCACACCCGCCTGGTGGTGCGCACCACGGCCACCCTGATCCTGATCGGCGCGATCGGCCTGCTGTTCACCGAGCACTTCGCCACCGAGGGGATGGTGAACCGGCTCAGCCTCTGGGACAAGCTGCAGGTCACCCTGTTTCAGTCGATCACCTGCCGCACCGCCGGCTTCAACACCGTTCCCCTCACGGTGGAGACGATTTCGGACGCCGGCCTGCTGCTGATGATCGTGCTGATGTTCATCGGCGCCAGCCCCGGCGGCACCGGCGGAGGCATCAAGACCACCACCTTCGCCGCCCTGGTGGCCGCCACCCGCTCCACCCTGCGGGAGGAGGAGGTGGTGGTGGTGCGCAATCGGGAGCTGCCGGCGAAGGTGGTGCTGCGCGCCATCGGGGTGGCGATGGCCTCCGCCCTGTTCGTGGTGGCGATGGCGCTGCTGCTGGGCCTGGGCAACACCACCGCCGGCACCCCGGGCAGCCAGGCCTTCACGTTTCTCGAGAAGCTGTTCACCTGCGTCTCCGCCTTCGGCACCGTCGGTCTCGATGTGGGGGTCACCGCCCAGCTCAACCGCTGGGGGCAGTTGGTGCTGATGGTGGGCATGTTCGTCGGCAGAATCGGCATCCTGCTGATGCTGTCGGCCATCTACGGCTACCGGCCCCAGGGCCGCGTCGGCTTCCCCCGCGAGGAGCTCTACCTCTGAGCCCGCCAGCCGGACCCGGCCGGTTTCTCTGGCCCCCAGCCCAGGCCGCTCCTGACGATCCAATCCCTTGCTGAAATGGCGATGACCCAGTGGTGGCAATGGCAAGGCGGCGGGGATGCCGTCGCCAACAGTTTCTGCGTGATCGGCGTGGGGCGCTTCGGGGGCGCCGTCTGCCGTGAACTGGTGCGGGCCGGCCAGGAGGTGCTGGCGATCGACCTCAACCAGCGGGCGATCGATGAGCTGCGCCAAATCGAGCCCGCGATCGAATACCGCGTGGTGGATTGCACCGATGAGGAGGCGTTGCGCGCCGCTGGTGCCCTCGATGTCGGCACGGTGGTGGTGGCGATCAGCGAGCCGATCGAGGCCAGCATCACCGCCACCCTGATCGTCAAGGACGCCAGCGGCAGCCGGGTGAAGCAGGTGATCTCCCGCGCCACCAGCGATCTCCACGAGAAGATGCTGCGCCGGGTCGGCGCCGACCGGGTGGTGTTCCCCTCGAAGATGCAGGGCACCCGCCTCGGCCAGGAGCTGGTGCGGCCCAACCTGCTGGAGCGGCTGCGGCTCGATGACCGCAACAGCATTGAGGAGATCAAGGTGCCCCCCTCCTTCGTGGGCCGCTCCTTGCGCGACCTCAACCTGCGCAAGAACCACAACGTCAACGTGCTGGCGGCGGGCCCGGCCAGCCGGCTGATGGTCAACCCTCCGGCCACCCACGTGCTGGGCAGCGATGAGCTGCTGGTGGTGATCGGCAGCAGCGAAGCGCTGGAGCGCCTGCCCACCGCATGACCTCCCCCGCGGCCGCCCGCCCCGCCTGGCCATGAAGGTGCTCGGTCTGATGAGCGGCACCAGTGCCGACGGGATCGATGCGGTGCTGGCGGAGTTCTCCGGCCGCCCCGCCCGCCCCCGCTGGCGCCTCATCGCCAGCCACGCCCACCCCTATCCCGCCCTGCTGCGGGACCAGCTGGTGCGGCTGGGCCAGGGCGGCCCGACCACGGCGGCCCAGCTGCTCGATCTGGCGGAGGCGGTCACCGAGGCCCAGGCGGCGGCCGCCCGCGCCTGCGATCCGGCCGGCGCGGCGGCGCTGGTGGGCTGCCACGGCCAGACGGTCTGGCACCGGCCGCCGCTACCCGGCCGGAGGGGGGCCAGCTGGCAGCTGCTGCAGGGGTCGCTGCTGGCGGCCCTGCTGGAGCGGCCGGTGGTCTTCGATTTCCGCGCCGCCGACCTGGCCCTGGGCGGCCAGGGCGCCCCGCTGGTGCCCCCCACCGACGAGGCGCTGCTGGGTCGCACCGGCGGCTGGCGGGCCGTGCTCAACCTCGGCGGCATCGCCAACCTCACCCTGCTGCCCCCCGCCAGCGGCCCTGAGCGCCACCGCCCCGTGCTCGGCTGGGACTGCGGTCCGGCCAACACCCTGCTCGACCTGGCGGTGGAGCGCTTCAGCGAGGGGCGGGAGCGCTGCGATGAAGGGGGAGCTTGGGCGGCCCGAGGCGAGGTGGATGAGCATTGCCTGCAGGGCTGGCTCGAGGAGCCCTACTTCCGCCAGGCCCCGCCCAAATCCACCGGGCGGGAGCTGTTCGGCGCCGCCGACCTGGAGCGCCGGCTCGCCCAGCTGGGCCCCGACCCGGCCGATGCCCTGGCCACCCTCAGCGCCCTGACGGCAGCGGTGGTGGCCCAGGACCTGGCCCGCGGGCCGCGGCCGCTGGAGCTGCTGGTGGCCGGCGGTGGCGCCCGCAACCGCGTCCTGATGGAGCAGCTGCGCCGCCGCTGCCCGGGCATCGCCGTGCGTCCCCTGCACGAGCTGGGCATCGCCGACGCCCAGCGGGAGGCCCTGGCCTTCGCCCTGCTGGCCTGGTGGCACCGCCGGGGCCATCCGGGTTCCCTGCCCTCGGTCACCGGCGCCCCGCGCGCGGCGGTGCTGGGCCTCTGCGCGGAGCCCCCCTGATCCGGCCTCTGCTGGCCCCTCAGCCGATCGGTCGCCGCAGGCGCAGGCGCCGGGGCGCGCCCCGCAGCCGTTGGGGGGCGGCCTGCTGCTGCCGCTCCAGGGCGGCGCGGAAGCCATCGGTGCCGGCGGGACCCCCCGGCGCCGCCATGGCGGAGGCCTCGCCCAGCCGCTGGCGCTCCAGCCGCTCGACCCCCTGCTGAATCAGCACCCGGGCCATGTTGCTGAGGGTGCGCGCCTCGCTGTCCGCCAGGGCCGCCAGGCGGTCGCAGAGCTCCTCCGGCAGCACGACCTGAATGCGGGGCGACTTGGGGCGACCGCTCGATGAGGTCTGGCGGGTGGGCACGGGGTGGTCCCGGTGATACCCGGGGGTAGGCGGGGATGCTGTGGGTTACCGAATAGTGTACAGATGTCCACATGGGTAGTATCCGTTCCTAGGATCGGGGTCTCCCGTCGGCTCGCCGGCCCAGTCCCCCGGGCGCCCTTCGCCCACTCCCACCCCATCGGCGGCCCCCGGCCGCAGTTCCCACCCATGGCCCGCACCACCGCCCCTGGCCGTACCACCGCCTCTGGCCGCACCACCGCCTCTGGCCGCACCAGCAAGCGGCGCCGCACCGCTGAGCGCAGCGATGTGTTGGTCTCCGCCGTGATCAGCACCTACCTGCTCACCCACCTGCACCACGTGCTGCAGCGGGCCGAATACGGGGCCCAGCAGGAGGGGCGTCAGGCCCTCGCCGCCAACTACGCCCAGCTGCGCAAGGTGCTCTGTCTCGACGCCCGCAGCATGGAGGACGCCCTCGCCAGCGGCACCGAGGACGACGGCCAGACCCAGGCCGCCTGAAGCCCGGCACCCTGCCGGCATAGCGTCAGATCAGTGCTCCCCAGCATCGATGACCACCACCCCGGACGGCGGCCACGCCGCTGAGCTCTACGCCCACATCAGCGGCGACGCCGAGCTCACCCAGTCCCTGTTCCGCCAGGCCCTTCAGGATCCGAAAGGCGCCCTGAGCCGCATTGTGGCCCTGGGGGAGTCACTCGGGCTGCCGGTGAGCAGCGACGAGGTGCGCGCCCACCTCGCCAGCCTCGATGACGGGGCCACCAAGCAGTGGGTGGTCAAGGCTCGCGGGGGCCTCTGAGGCCGCCACCAGGGGGGCCAGGCCCTGGGAGCGGCCATCCGGGGGCGTGGGCCGGCGCCTGTCGCCGCCGCCGGCCCAGCTGAAGAACAACCAGTAGCTGACGATCGCCAGCCCCGCCGCCACCACCAGCGCCACCACCTGCTCAAGTCGCTTGATCACGGAGTCACGGGGCGAGCATCTCCGAACCCGGCCCAGTCTGCCCCGCGGTGGATCGGCCCTCCCCCCGCCGGGGGATGATGCGAACGCTTTCGCCCCGCCCCCCTCTCCGTGCTCCGCCTGGAACGCATCGGCAAGATCTACCCCACCGGCGAGGTGCTGCGGGACGTCAGCTGGGAGATCCGCCCGGGCGACCGGATCGGCCTGGTGGGGGTCAATGGCGCCGGCAAGTCCACCCAGCTGCGGATCCTCGCCGGTCTGGAGGAGCCCAGCAGCGGCCAGGTGGTGCGCCAGGGCGATCCGCGCATCGCCTACCTGCAGCAGGAGTTCGACGTCGATCCGCGCCGCACCGTGCGGCAGGAGCTGTTCCAGGCCTTCGGCGAGGCGGCGGAGGTGCTCAACCGCCAGGCGCTGGTGGAGCAGGAGATGGCCGGTGAACGGGCCGCCAGCGACCCCGACCACCTGGACGCCCTGATCCGGGAGCTGGGGGATCTGCAGAGCCGCTTCGAAGCCCTGCACGGCTACGAGCTCGACGCCCGCATCGACCGGCTGCTGCCCACGATCGGCTTCGCCCCTGAGCAGGCGGACCAGCCGGTGGGCGACCATTCCGGCGGCTGGCAGATGCGCATCGCCCTCGGCAAGATCCTGCTGCAGGAGCCCGATCTGCTGCTGCTCGACGAGCCCACCAACCACCTGGATGTCGCGACGATCCAGTGGCTGGAGGAGTATCTGCTGGCCCAGACGGTGCCGCTGGTGGTGATCAGCCATGACCGGGCCTTCCTCGATCGGGTCTGCAACCAGATCGTCGAAACCGAGCGGGGCGTCTCGCGCGCCTACCTGGGCAATTACAGCCAGCATCTGGAACAGAAGCGGCTGGAGCGGGAGGCCGGCTTGGCGGCGTTCGAGCGGCAGCAGAAGGAGCTCGCGAGCCAGCAGGCCTACATCGACCGCTTCCGCGCCAGCGCCACCCGCAGCACCCAGGCCAAGAGCCGGGAGAAGTTGCTCGAGAAGGTGGAGCGGATCGAGGCGCCCAGCGAGAGCGTCGGCGGGCCCCGCTTCCGCTTCCCGCCGGCGCCCCGCTGCGGCCGCCAGGTGGCGGTGATCGATGACCTCACCCACAGCTACGGGGATCGCATCCTCTTCCTCGGGGCCGAGCTGGAGGTGGAGCGGGGCGACCGCATCGCCCTGGTGGGCCCCAACGGGGCGGGCAAGTCCACCCTGCTGCGCCTGATCGTGGGCCTGGAAACCCCCCAGGAGGGCCGCGCCGGTCTGGGGGCCCACAACGTGGTGGCCGGCTACTTCGAGCAGAACCAGGCCGAGGCCCTCAACCTAGAGAGGACGGTGATCGACACCCTGTTCGAGGCGGTACCGGACTGGACCCAGACCCAGGTGCGCTCCCTGCTCGGCAGCCTCGGCTTCAGTGGCGATGCCGTCCTCAAGCAGGTCGGCCAGCTCAGCGGCGGCGAGAAGGCGCGCCTGGCCCTGGCCCTGCTGCTGGTGTCGCCCTGCAACCTGCTGGTGCTCGATGAGCCCACCAATCACCTCGACATCCCCGCCAAGGAGATGCTGGAGGACGCCCTGCGGGCCTACGAGGGAGCGGCCCTGCTGGTTTCCCACGACCGCTACTTCATCACCCGGGTGGCGAACCGCATTGTCGAGCTGCGCGATGGCGAGCTGGTGCTCTACCGCGGCGATTACGCCTACTACCAGGAGAAGAAGCGGGAGGAGGCGGAGGCCGCCCTGCTGGCGGCGCAGACCCAGGCCGCCGAGGCCAAGCGCCACGAGAACCGTCAGCGTCAGCAGCAGAAACAGCGGCAGCGCAAGGAGCGGAACCAGGAGTCGCCCGAGGCCGAAGCCTCCTGAGCGGGCCGCCGCGTACACAACTTCATAGAGCCGTAGGCAAGAGGGCTCATTTCACTGGTGTCCCCGGGGATGTGTCCATAGGCTGACATCAGAGATCCGACACCACTCCGATGAGCTTCCCCCTCAGCCCCGCCCCATTCGGTGGCCCCTCCCTGTCGGCAGACCCGGGCCTGCTGGCCGGCTGTGCCGAGCCAGGCCATGAGGTCACTGATCCGGTGGAGGCCTACTTCGAGTGCATCACCACCTGCTCCCTGGAGGACGGGGAGTGCGTGACCCAGTGTGTGGAGCTGCTGAGGGAGAACGGCTGAGGGCGCTGGCGGCGGCTCCATGACTGGAGACCCTGACCGAATTCGCTGACGTACGGCTTACCCCTGTTGCAACGGATACGCGGGCGACTGAAACAGTTTGTAGCTTTGGGGCGGTTGAACTCGCCCCATTGCACCGGTCCCCATGTCGGAACCCCTTGCCCTCAGTCTCGGCCAGCAGTTCGAGTTGGAGCGCATGAGCCGGGCCATTGACTCCACCTTCGATCCCCATGCCCTGCAGGGCCTGGCCAAGCAGCTGCTGCAGGCCTGGCACAGCCAGAAAGCGGCCACCCAGTGGGTGATGCGACAGCAACTCGGCAATCCCCATCCCTTCGCGGCAGCCGCGGACATGCAAGGCGCCCTCCTCGACTCCCTCCACCCGGAGCCGGGCACCCCGTCCCCCGGCGGCCAATCCCCCGACGTGCTGTGAAGCCGCTGAGCCGCTGAGTTCTCCCAGGGCTCAGCGCGAACGGCGCATGTCCTGCGGCACCACCTCCACAGAGAGCAGAGCCCCCTCCCGTCGCAGCGACAGGTTCAGGGGTCGGCCCACCCCGGAGGCCTCCACGGCACCCACCACCTGGGCCGGGTTTGCCACTGTTTTGCCCCCCGCCGCCACAATCACATCCCCCACCCGCAAGCCCGCGCCAGCTGCCGGGCCTCCCGGTTGCACCCCCATCACCCGCACGCCACCACCGCCCGCCTGATCCAGGGCCACGCCGATGTACGGATGGCTCACCCTGCCGGTGCTCACCAGTTGCGAGGCGATGGATCGCGCCCGGTTGATCGGAATCGCGAAACCCAGCCCCGCGCCCGGCCCTGAGCGCACCAAGGTGTTGATGCCCACCACTTCGCCAGCGGCGTTGAGCAGGGGCCCACCGGAATTTCCAGGATTGATGGCGGCGTCGGTTTGGATCAGATCGAGCCGTTTATCGGTGATGCCCAGCTTGCTGACGTTGCGGTTGAGGCTGCTGACGATGCCCAGAGTCACCGTCTGGTCGAGACCGAAGGGATTGCCCACCGCGATCGCCCAATCTCCCACCTGCAGGGCGTCGGAATTTCCGAGGGTCGCCACCGGCCAGGGGCCTCCCGTCTCCAGGCGCACCACCGCCAGGTCGGTGAGGCTGTCAATGCCCACCACACGGCCGGCGATCCGCTGACCGTTCTGCATCCCCACGGTCACCCGGTCGCTGCGCTCCACCACATGGGCATTGGTGAGCACCAGGCCGCTGTTCTGATAAATGAAGCCGCTTCCCTGACCCCGCTCGGTGCGTTGGGAGGGCTGGCGCAGCTGGGGTAGGCCGAAGAACTGGCGGAAGAAGGGATCCGCCAGCAGCCCGCCACCGCTGCCCTGCACCGCCACGGTGCGCTCGGTATCAATGGTTACCACCGCTGGGGCCGCCCGCCGCACCGCTTCGGCCACGAAGGATTGCCGTCCGATCGCCGCCCCGGCTGTGCCGGCGGCCCGAACCGGCGGCGCGGGCAGCAGGGGGAAGGTGGCGGCCAGCAGGCCCGCCATTGCCAGACCGGCCGATCCGGCGGAGAGAACGCGGGAGGGGCGCATCGCTGTCTGAACAGGGCAGGTCAAAGGCTAGGCAGGGCCCTGCGGGCCGTGGAAGGGAGGCAAACCGCCCCGATCCGGCGGCGGCCCCGCCGGCTGCCCGCCGGGCTGACTAAGGTGTGTGAAGAAACGTTGCGAACCATGGACACCAGTCGTCTGCTCCTGGCTTTCCTCGCCTTCGGGGCTGCCTGCACCACCCTCTGGGCCTGGATGGTCGCCTCTGCCGGTACCAGTTCCCCGTCGGGGGAGTGATGATGGATGTTCATCCCGGCACGCACCGGTCGGCCGGATGACGCAGCCCGCCATGCCGCCGAGCCTCTCCGCCCTCTCGGATCTCTTCCCCCTCCTTTACGGCCTCTGCTTCCTGGCGCTGCTCTACCAGGCCTTTCGGGTCATGAGCCGTGGATTCCAAGCCGTTCCTCGCCCCGGAGCCGGTGGGCCGGCGCCCCGTCCCTCCCGCCAGGCAACGGGCGATCGCACCGGCCGGGTCACCGTCCACCCCGAGCTGCTGGACGCCGAAGGCCAGCTCACCCGTGAAGACCTGCTGACCGTGCGCTTCAGTGGGGACAACGAGCAGCCCGCCATCCCGAGCGACGGTCCCTGAGGGTCGCGCTCCGCAGCTGGTTTCCCGTCACCCCCCCGTGATTCCGCAACCCAAGTCAGGCCGATGACCGATCCGAGAACCCGCATCGTCGCCGCGGTACTGAACGGCCTGAAGCTGCCGCCCCGCTTCCGCCTGCGCATGGTGAAGGAGGATCCCATGCGGCTGGAGCTGAGCATCACCCCGGCCTATGGCAAGGATCCGATCCTGGTGGGCATCGTCGAATCCCAGGATCTGGTGGCCCGCCGCGATCGCGAGGGGCGCATCCCCCGCGATCTTCAAGGCACCTGGGACTGGACCGTGCGCCACGGCAAGGTGAGCACCGGCGGCTGGAATCCCTACCTCAAGGAAGCTCTGCAAACGATGTTTGAAACCGGTCTGCCGGCCATCGTCTACGAGGAGACCACCGGCGAGGCCTACCACCCGGTGGATGGCGTCCGCCACGTGCGCTGACCCTGGACCCCGCCCTCGCTCCCCTGCCGATCGATTCCCACCTGGCTGGGATCGTTTCGGCCCTGTCTCCGGGGGCCACGGTGCTGTTGCAGGCCCCGCCGGGGGCGGGCAAGACCAGCCGCGTGCCGCTGGCCCTGCTGGAGAGCCTGGCGACCGGCGACCGGATCCTGATGCTGGAACCGCGTCGCCTGGCGGCCCGGGCCGCGGCCCTGCGGCTGGCGGAGGGGCTGGGGGAGAGTGTGGGAGGCCGGGTGGGCTATTCGGTGCGACTGGAGAGCCGCAGCTCCGCCGCCACCCGCCTGGAGGTGCTCACCAGCGGAGTGTTTCTGCGGCGCCTGCAGGCGGATCCGGCGCTCGAAGGGGTGGCCTGCGTCATCTTCGATGAGTTCCATGAGCGGGCGGCGGAGGCGGATCTGGCCCTGGCCCTCACCCGCCAGGCCCGCGCCCTGCTGCGCCCCGACCTACGGCTGCTGCTGATGTCGGCCACCCTCGACCTGGAGCCCCTGGCGGAGCGCCTGGATGGCGCCCGGGTGATCAGCAGCCAGGGCCGCACCCATCCGGTGGAGGTGCGCCACCAGCCGCCGAGGCCCCAGGAGCCCTTGGAGCGCCAGGTCCTGCGCGCCCTGGAGCAGCACTGGCTGGGCGAGCGTGGTCCCGGCGAGACGGTGCTGGTGTTCCTCCCGGGTCTGCGGGAGATCCTCAGCAGCCTGCGCCGGATCGAGGAGCAGGCCTGGTCCGCCGATCTGGAGTGCTGCCCCTTGCACGGACAGCTGCCCCTGGCGGAGCAGCGGCGGGCGATCGAACCGGCCCTTGGCGCCGCCGGCAAGCTGGTGCTCACCACGTCCATCGCCGAGAGTTCCCTGACGATCGCGGGGGTGCGGCTGGTGATCGACAGCGGCCTGAGCCGCCTGAGTCGCTTTGATCCGGCCACCGGCATGGACGCCTTGATCACCGTGCCGGCCAGCCAGGCCAGTGCCGAGCAGCGGCGCGGCCGGGCTGGCCGGACCGGACCGGGCCGCTGCCTGCGCCTCTGGTCGCCGGCGGAGCAGCAGCGGCGTCCGGCCTTCCATCCTCCGGAGCTGCGGGAGGTGGATCCGCTGCCGATCGCCCTGCAGCTGGCGGCCTGGGGCAGCCCCCTGGGGGAGGACCTGCCCTGGCTGGAGCCGCCCCCACCGCTGGCTCTGCGGGAGGCCCGCCAGCTGCTCGAGCTGCTGGGGGCCCTTGACGGCGCTGGCCTCAGCCCCCACGGCCGGGAGATGGCCGCCGTGGGCCTGCATCCGCGGCTGGCCCACATGTTGCTCCGGGCGAGAGAGCAGGGCTGGCTGGAGCCCGCCACCGCCCTGGCGGTGCTGATCAGCGAGCGTGATCCGCTGGAGCGCCGCCTGGTGGGCTGTGATCTGCTGCGGCGGATCGACTGGCTGCGCTCCGGCGCGGCCGGTGCCCGCGCGCCGCTACGCCAGTTGCAGGCCCAGCTCCGTCGTCAGGTGGAGCCTCGCTCCCCTGGCCGCCCCGGCAGTGCCCCGGCGGCGGAGCCCGAGGCGTGGGTGGTGGCGCGTCTGCTCGCCTGGGCCTACCCGGAGCGGATCGCCCTGCGACGGGGACTGGGGCAGGGCCGCTTCCTGTTGCGCTCCGGCCGCGGCGCCTGGCTGCCGGCGGACGATCCCCTGGCGGGGGAGGAGGCCCTGGTGGTCGCCAGCCTCGACGGCCAGGGCAGCGAGGCCCGGGTGTTGCTGGCCGCGCCCCTCCCCCGGGGGCTGCTTGAGGAGCTGGCCGCCGAGCAGGGCCGGGTCGAGCGACGGGCCTTCTGGGATGGGGCCAGCGAGCGGGTGCGTTGCGAGCGGCAGCGTTGCCTCGGCGCCCTGGTGCTGGAGCGCCGCCCCTGGGATGGGGGCGAGGGCGATGGACCGGAGGAGGCTCTGGTGCGGGCGGCCCTGGCGGAGGGGCTCGCCCACCTGGGCCTGGACGCCCTCCCCTGGTGCCGCCGTTCCCGCCAGCTGCAGCAGCGCCTCGCCCTGGCCCACCAGCATCTGGGCCCTCCCTGGCCCGCCCGCGACCGCGCCAGCCTGGCCGCCGAGCCGTTCGCCTGGCTGGATCCCCAGCTGGAGGGCCTGCGCAGTCGCCAGGATCTGCAGGGTCTCGACCTGATCGCCGCCCTCTGGGGCGATCTCCCCTGGGATCGGCGCCGCCAGCTCGACCTCTGGCTGCCGGAGGCCCTGACGGTGCCCTCCGGCCGGCTGGTGCCGATCGACTACAGCGGCGAGCAGCCGGTGCTGGCGGTGAAGCTCCAGGAGATGTTCGGGGCCACCACCACCCCCACCCTGTTGGAGGGCCGACTGCCGCTGACGATGCAGTTGCTGGCCCCGTCGGGGCGGCCGGCGGCGATCACCCGCGACCTGGCGGGGTTCTGGACGGGCGGCTACGCCGAGGTGCGGCGCGAGCTGCGGGGCCGCTATCCCAAGCACCCTTGGCCGGAGGATCCGCGCACGGCGGTGGCCACGGCGCTCACCAAGGCCCGGCTGCCCTAGGTGCCGGGGGCGATCCTCAGGTTGCCGATCTCCGCGGCCAGGTCTCCGAGCAGGTGCCCGAAGCCGAAGTGGAGCAACCCCTCCAGGATGCCTTCGCAGCCCTCGCCGAGGGCGCTGTAGATGCCGGACAGCCTGGGCAGGGCGGCCAATAGACCCGGCTCGGCGTTGGCCACCATCACCCCGCTCAGGCCGGTCTCGAACATCGCCAGGTCGTTGAGGGAATCCCCGGCGGTGACCACCCGCTCGGCGCCGATCTCCAGCCACTCCAGCAGCCGCATCAAGGTGCTGCCCTTGTTCACACCAGCGGGAAGCACATCGAGGTAGCGATCGCCGGAGATCAGCCAGTCGACGCCATGGGGCTCCAGCTCCGCCAGGCGGCCGCGATCCAGGGCGCTCAGGTCGAGGATGTCGTAAGCCAGGCGCCGATCGGCGCTGATCGGCTGGGGGGAGAGGCCGGGCATCGCCGCCAGCAGGGGCAGCACCCGCTCGGGCATGCCCCGCCAGAGCGCCTCGATCGGATCCACCGCCAGGGGCAGCGGTTGGAGGCTGGTGCCACAGGCCACCGTGCAGCCCACATCGCCGATCACCAGGTGGGGGGGGCGCAGCCCCATCTCCCGCTCCACCTCCAGCAGACGCGCCACGGAGCGCAGATCCCGGCCGGTGCAATACACCAGCAGCACCTGCTCTCGCTCCGCCTCCAGCCAGTCGTAGAGCAACCGGCGCCAGCGCGGTGGACCGTCGAGCAGGGTGCCATCGAGATCGCTCACCAGCACCAGCTGCGGCTGGCGGGGCAGGGCGCCGCTCAGCTGCGCCTGCAGGCGATGCCGCGGATGGGGCCGTCTCGCCATCGGATCCATCGCGTCTAGGCGTCGCATTCTGGCTCCCCTGGCTGCGGCGCGGCCTAGGGTGAGCCCTGGCCTGCCCTGCGGCGCCTTGGCTCCCTTCTCCCCCCCGTCACCGGCCCCGGCGCGCCGCTGGTTCCCCAGCAACCGGCGGGATGGCTCCCGCCTGCTCAGCACCGCCCTGGTGATCGGCGGGGCTGGCCTGGTCCGCTTCGACCACCCGATCGGTCGGACCGTCGCCCTGGTGGCGGGCCTGATCAGCCTGTTCTGGTGGCTGCAGTACCGCCGGCTGACGCACTGACCGCCTGCCCACCGTGCGCTCCAGCCCTACGGCCACCGCCGCCCGCCTGAGTCAGGAGGGCATCCCCCGCTACAGCGTGCGGGAACTCAACGAAGCGATCGCGGCGCTGTTGGAGCGGGGATTTGCGCCCCGCTTCCTGCTGGAGGCCACCGTCAGCCGCCCGCAGCAGAAGAAAGGCCATCTCTGGCTCACCCTCAGCGATGGCGAGGCCTCCATCTCGGCGGTGGTCTGGGCCTCCACCCTGGCCCGGCTCAGCTTCATCCCGGAGGAGGGGGACGGCGTGGTGGTGGTGGGCAAGCTGAATTTCTGGGCCGCCCGCGCCAATCTCACGGTGCAGGTGCTCGATCTGCGCCCCGGCCTCACGGCGGTGCTGCGCCAGTTCGAGCGGGTGCGGGCCCTGCTGGAGCCGGAGGGTCTGTTCGCTCCGGAGCGCAAGCGGGCGCTGCCGTCGCTGCCGAGCCGCGTCGCCCTGCTCACGAGCGTGCCGAGTTCGGCCCTGGCCGACATGCTGCGCACGGCGCGGGAACGCTGGCCCGCCACCGATCTGCTGGTGGTGCCGATCCCGGTGCAGGGGGCGGTGGAGGCCCGAATCGTCGCCGCCGTGGCGGCCCTGTCGGCCCGGGCCGAGGCCTTGGGCCTCGATGCCCTGGTGCTGGCCCGCGGCGGCGGCAGCCGCGAGGATTTGGCGGTGTTCGACGGCGTGGAGCTGGCCCGCTGCCTGGCCGCCTGTCCGGTGCCGCTGATCTGCGGTCTGGGCCATGAAGACGACACCACCATCGCCGATCTGGTGGCGGACCACCGGGCCGCCACCCCCACCGCGGCTCTGGTGGCCCTGCTGCCGGATCGTCAGGCGGCCCTGCTGGAGCTTGGCCGCAGTCGCTCCCATCTGCGCCGCCTGGTGGCCCTGCGCCTGCAGGCGGCCCGCCAGCAGCTGGTCCAGCAACGGGTCCTGCTCGTGGCCCTCCATCCGGCCCGACTGCTCGACCAGCAGCGCCGCTGGCTCAGCCAGCAGCGGCGCTTGCTCCAGGCCCTCTCCCCCCAGCACCTGCTGGAGCGGGGCTTCAGCCTGATGCGCGACCGCCAAGGACGGCTGGTGCGCTCCCTCGCCCAGCTGCGCTCCGGAGAACCCATCGAGGTGCAGATCGTCGACGGCCGGCTGCGGGCGGTTGTGGAAGAGCTGCTTCCCGATGCGACCTCCAGCTCCTGATTCCCCGATTCGCCCATGGCCCGCCCCTCCCGCTCCACCCCCCAGCCCCCGGCCGCCGCCGACCCTCCAGATGATGGTGGGGCCGCCGAGCTCAGCTACCGCCAGGCCCAGACCGCCCTGGAGCTCACCCTGGCCGAGCTGCAGACCCGCGATCTGGACGTGGAGGCGATGGCCTCCCTGTATCGGCGGGCCCAGGCCTACGCCGACCGCTGCGAGACCCTGCTCGCCCAGGTGGAGCAGGAGGTGATGCAATGGGATCCAGACCAGCCCGACCAGCCCCCCCAGCCCCTCCAGCCATGAGCGAATCGCCCTCCGCCCCGGCCGCTTCCCCGCTGCCCGCCGCGGCGAAAGCCCCCCTGGGCCTGCTCGCCTGGCTCTATTTGGCCCTGGCGGTGGCCGGCGGCGTGCTGCCCTGGCTGGCCAATCTGGATTTCCTGCGGCAGCACGGGCCGAGTTTCGATCTGGCTTTGTTCGTGGGCCAGGCGAACGCGAACCCCGCTGCCCAGTCCCTCTCCCGCGACCTGGCCGTGGGGGCCACGGCGGTGACGATCTGGATGGTCAGCGAGAGCCGCCGTTTGCGGATGCGCGGCCTGGTCTGGGTGCTGCTGAGCTGCGTGACGATCGCCTTCGCCTTCGGCGCTCCCCTGTTTCTGCACCTTCGCGAGCGACGCCTGCGGGAGCTGGCGGCGGCACCAGCCCAGCCCTGAGCGGCGGGCTCAGAGCGGGCGGGGAGAGTCCCCGGGGCCGCTCTCCACGTCGGTGGCCTCCACGTTGATCGTGACGTTGCGGGGATCGATCTCGAGCGAACCGATCTCGGAGCCCCCGCCTTCGCCGGGGTCCAGCAGGGTGCCGCAGGCGGGGCAGACCGCCTGGCCGAGGCTCACGGTGCCGCAGCTGGGGCAGGTGCGCAGGCGCCGCTTGAGGAGTTGCCAGCCGATCAGGGCCGCGCCCCCCGCCAGGAGGGGCAGGAGGAGCAGGGTGAGGGTGAGGCCGCCGAGGAGATCGAGCAGCAGGCGCCCGATGGGGGTGGGCGCGAGCAGCAGCAGGGCGAGCAGCAGCCAGAGCCAGGGGGAGGGGCGACCCATCAGCGCTGGAAGCGGCGGTCGTTCTCGAACCACCGCTCCAGGGCCGCCATCGCTTCAATTCCCAACCAGGCCAGCACGAGGCTGGCCACCAACCAGGCCGCCACCGCCACCAGTCCGATCAGCACCGGCGTCAGGGCCAGCACGGAGAGGCCCGCCAGCACCAGGGCGCCCACGGCCGCGCAGGTCACCGCCAGGACCCCTGGAACGGAGCGGAGCGAGAGGGAGAGCTTGGCCATGGCGTCCATGGAGGAATTCCTCCCATCCTGACCCCGCAGCGGCACAGTTCAGGGGCTCGGGAGTGTGGATCGCCACCCCGGGGAGCGTCGGGCCAGGCTCACACCCAGGCACTGGCTGTAATAGAGGATGACCCCCACCAGCCAGATCCAGAGGGTAAGCACCAGAACGCCGCCCACCACGCCGTAGGCCTGGAAGCGCAGCCCGAGGGCCACCAGGGAGCGCCCCAGCAGAAGATTGAGCAGGGTCAGCGAGACGCTGAGCAGCAGGGCACCGGGGATCAACGGGCGCAGGGGGACGCGCCGGGAGGGCAGAAGCCAGAGGAACAGGAGGCTGACCCCGAAAGCGAGGAGCAGGGAGAGGGTGAGATCCACACCCAGCGAGACGCTGCCGAACCCCTGAAGGGAGGAAGGAAGGCTGGCCATCAGCCAGCTGCGCAGATGACGGGATCCGAAGAAACGCACGTGGCTGATCAGTTGGTCCAGGCCGATCACCAGCACCACCAGGAACAGCAGCACCAGGCTTTTCAAGCGCAGCAGCAGGAAGCGGCGCACCACGCGACTCCAGGGAAGATCCTGCAGGCCGGCGGGGCGGTTCCACCAGATGCGATCGGCACCGCGCTGGAGGGTGAGATAGATGTTGCTGGCGCTCAGGCAGAGCAGGAGCAGCCCCAGCAGGCCGGCCCCAGACCCCTGATGGGTGAAGCGCTCCAGGGTGGCTTCAAACAGGCCGACCCCGGGGCTGGGAAGCACCTTGGCCACCAGATCCAGCAGCCGTTGCACCAGTTCGCGGTCATTGCCGAGCACCCGCGAGGCGAGGGCCAGGGCAATCAGCAAGGCGGGGAAAAAGGACTGCAGGGTGTGGTAAGCGAAAGCCGCGCTCAGGTCGATGCAGTCGGCGCGGAGCCACAGGGCGTAGGCCTCCCAGAACGGTTTCAGTCGCCGCCGCAGCAGCCGCACCACCCTTCCAGGCCGTTCGCTTGCGGTCCATGGCCGGCCCCGCCCGATCACAGGCTAGATCTCCAACAAAAAAAGCCACCCCAACAGGGGTGGCATGGTGTGCGGTCAAGCCGCGGTGATGGTGCCGAGAAACCCCCGGACTGGAAAAATTTTTACCTGGCCTCGAGCTATTTTCGCAGGGGGCTGCCCCCCAACTATCGTCGCCGCTGCTGCGTTTCACGCCCGAGTTCGAGATGGATCGGGGTGGGACCACAACGCCATGGACACCAGGAAAAAATATTCCTCAGGACAAACCCTGAGAACTGCATAGGTTCACCTCACCAAACCCCCGCATCCGATCAAGTTTTCACCTGATCCATGCTGGGATTGGCAAGGCTCTGGAATGAGAAGCTCAAAAGAGCCAAAAGTTGGTCAAGCCCTCGGTCTATTAGTACTCCTCCGCTTCACACATTGCTGCGCTTCCACGTAGAGCCTATCAACGGGTGTTCTTCCCGTGACCTTACTGGCTTATGCCATGGGAACACTCATCTTGAGGTGGGCTTCCCACTTAGATGCTTTCAGCGGTTATCCGCTCCGCACA
>JBILEP010000263.1:0-3597 GCA_044352045.1 Cyanobium sp.
GCGCCAGGCCTGCGCGGATCGGCGCCAGGATCCGCAGGCAGGCCTCATCGCCCCAGTCGTGGAGGATGTGCTTGAGCAGGTAGGCGTCGGCGCCGGCGGGGGCCTCCGCGAAGAAATCGCCGCCCCGCAACGTCAGCCGCCCCTCCAGATCGGCGGGCACCGCCACTGGTGTCACCACCGAGGGCTGGTCGAACAGGGTGCCGTGCAGGTGCGGGTGGGCCCGCAGCACCCGTTGCAGCAGCTCCCCCCGGCCGCCGCCCACATCTACTAAGTGGCGCACCCCGGCGAAGTCGTAGCTGGCCAGCAGCGCGTCGGTTTCCTGGCGGGAGAAGTCGCCCATGGCGCCATCGAAAATCTCCGCCCGCTGGGGTTGCTGCAGATACCACTCGAAAACGGAGCAGCCGTAGCGGTGGCGGAAGGCGTTTTCGCCGGTGCGCACGCTGTGGAGCAGATCGTCCCAGCTGAGGTAGTGCTCCTCGCCGAGCATGCGGGCGAACTGGCGCAGGGAGCTGGGGTGGTCGCTGCCCAGCAGTTCGGCCAGGGGGGTGAGGGCGAAGTGGCGCGGCGTTGTTTCCTGGAACAGGCCCAGGCTGGCCAGGCCGCGCAGCAGCCGGAAGAGGCTGTCGGCGTCGGCGCCGCAGGCGGCGGCCAGGCTTTCCACGCTTTGCTCGCCGCCGGCCAGGTGATCAGCCACGCCCAGTTCGGCGGCCACATGGATCATCTGGGTCACCCAGGCGCCGCTGGCCAGCGCCAGCAGCTGGTCGGTGGGGGTGAGCGCGGGCGGGCCGGGGTTGGCGGGGGTCATGGCGAAGGGGCTGCTGTTCTCCCGGTAGCGACGGCGAGGGCGGATGTCAGCGGGTGGGGGGGCTCCAGCCGCCCTGGTGGGTGGCGGCCTGCCGAGGGCAGCAACTCCCGGTAGATTCACTTTCCATACCAATTGGCTGGAATGGCGGTCAACATCAAAAGCCCCAGGGTGGACGAGCTGATTGCCCAGTTGCGTCAGCTCACCGGCCGCGGCGCCACCGAGATCGTGCGCGAGGCCCTGGAGGTGGAGCTGCAACGGCAGCGGCGGCTGCGGCGCATCGAGCGGCTGCGCCAGGAGCTGCCCTCGCTGCAGCAGCAGGCCTCTGCCCAAGCGAGGCCCTTTGCGCCGGAGAGCCTCTACGACGGCGACGGGCTGCCCGGATGATCCTCGACACCTCGGTGCTGATCGCGATCATCCAGCGGGAGCCCGGCTGGGAGGGGAATCAGCAGCAACTGGAGGCGGCGCCGCTGCTGCGCATCTCCGCTGGAACGCTCCAGGAACTGCTGGTGGTGGCCCACTGCCGCGCCGTGCTGGAGCCTGTGGAGGCCCTGCTGGCGCTGCTCGATCCCGATGTGGTGGCCGTGGATGCCGACCTGTCCCGTCGCGCCTTTGCCCTCTATCAACGCTTCGGCAAGGGATTGGGCCATGCCGCGCAGCTCAATTTCGGGGATTGCTTCGCGGCGGCGCTGGCTCAGCGGGAGCAAATGCCGCTGGCCTATGCCGGCGGGGATTTCGCGGCGGCGGGGTTTTGAAGGGAGTCGCGCTCCACTGCCTGGATGGACAGAAGCTGCCCCTAAGCTATGCCGGTGCTGGATCCGTTGTCGCCAAGGGCTGAGTTGATGCGGAATAGCTTGCTGCGTGCCTCTGAGGCGGAGTATGGCGATCTGTTTCGCCAACACTTGTTTGATCAATACAAGCTGGCGGTGGAGATGGCCGATCGGGTGAGTGCCCGGCGGATGCAGGCCAACACCTTTTTTCTGGCGGTCAACACCGGCTTGTTGACCGTGTTCGCCAGCCTGGTGAAGGACAAGGTGCTCTCCGGTTTCACGGGCGCATTGCCCATGGTGGCCCTGCTGGTTCTCTGTTTTGTCTGGTGGCGCATTGTGCAGAGCTATCGCCAACTCAACAGTGGCAAATATCAGGTGATCCTTGCGATCGAAGCTCGGCTACCCCTGGCTCCCTATGCGGCGGAATGGGAGGTGCTGGGGCGGGGTATGGACCCGAAGCTCTACCTGCCCCTCACCCATGTGGAAAACTGGGTGCCGCGGCTGTTTGGCCTGCTGTATCTGCTGCTGATTGTGATTGTTTTGTTTGGCGGTCCGCTGCCGGCCGCGGCGCCTGGAGGCTGAAGCATGCCCCAGGTATTGCGCTGGCAGAGCAGCACCCAGGCCTTCATCGAACCGCTGGGAGAAGGGCAGGCCCTCACGATGCTGCGCATTCCGGCCGGCCGCTTTCTGATGGGCTCGCCGGATCACGAGAGCGGGCGTGATGACGATGAGGGCCCGCTGCATGAGGTGGAGCTGCAGGAGTTCCTGATGGCCAGCACGCCGATCACCCAGGCGCAGTGGCGGGCGGTGGCGGCGTGGCAGCTGGGGCCGGGGGAGACCTGGCGGAGCTCCCTGCCCTTGGATCCTTCCCCGTTCCAGGGAGAGAGGGCCAGCCTGAGCGAGGGCGAAAGCGACACCTCCCAGCGCCCGGTGGAGCGGATCAGCTGGGAGGAGGCGATGGAATTCTGCCGGCGCCTGAGCCAGCGCAGCGGCCGTATGGACACCCTGCCGAGTGAAGCTCAATGGGAATACGCTTGCCGGGCGGGAACGACAACGCCCTTCTGCTTTGGGGACACGATCAGCCCGGAGCGGGCCAATTATGCCAAAAACTCTGCACATGCCGATGGGTCTCAAGGGATCTACCGAGAGCAGACCACGCCGGTGGGGATGTTCCCGGCGAATGCCTGGGGCCTGCTGGATATGCACGGCAATGTGTGGGAATGTTGCTTGGATGAATGGCACGCTAGCTATGAGGGGGCGCCTGCCGATGGGCGAGCCTGGCTGGATGGAAAGGAAGGAGAAAAGAGTAATGAAACTGAAACGACCAGGCTGCTGCGCGGTGGCTCCTGGCTCTTCCTCCCCAGCTTCTGCCGCTCGGCCTGCCGCGAGCGCTACCTGGCCGATGTTGTCAGCGGCAGCGTCGGTTTCCGTGTGGTCTACCTCCCGCAGGGGCCCTTCCCTTAACCCTTAATCCCTCAACACTTGGCTCTCTCTTGACATTGGTTGTTGGTTTACGGCTGTTGGTTATTGGCTGCCGGCTTCACGGCTGCTGGCCGTCCGCCCTCCTGGCGCCGCAGGCACCTCGATTCCCTGGCCTTTCATGCCTCGCCAGCATCCTCCCCCTCCAGCGGCTGCTGAGCCATCAGGGAGAGGAAGGCCCGCCATCGGGATCGGTGGGATTCGGATGGGTCGAGCTGGAATCGGGCGGAAAGCAGAGCTGATCGACGCAGGAAAGCAATCTCTGTGCTTTGGCGTTGATGATCCTGAGCCTGGCGTTCTCGCTCCTCAGCTGCTCGGTTTCTTTCGCGATCTGCTCGGTTTCGTTCTCGATCTGCTTGATCTCGCTCTCGATCTGCTCGATCTCGCTCTTGAGCTGCTTCATCCGCCACTCGTGCTGCATCTTGCGCTGCTCGTAGCCGGGATCCCGTCGCCAGTTGAGCGTCGATAAAAATTGTCGCCACCGAGGCAGCGATGAGGGGGATGCCCCATTGCTGGGGGACTGGGAGGCGGTAGGCGCCGATGCTG
>JBILEP010000257.1:0-3643 GCA_044352045.1 Cyanobium sp.
AGTGAACAGGGCGATCAGGCCGAGGATCAGGCCGCCGCTGGCCTGGAGGGCACCGAGGGGATCGAGTCCGGGCCAGGGGCGCCGTGGTGCTGGTAAGTCTGGCGGAGTGGCAGGGGGCACAGGGGGCGGGAGGCAACAGAGTGCCCAGGGCTTCTCCCTACCAGTTCCACCCTGTGCAAACCAGGGGTGCGTATAGGCGATCCCGCTCGCACAGCCACCCTGCCAGGACCCCTACCTGCCCATCACGTCCCCGTGAAGTCATGCAATTTCCGCATTGCTTTGCCCCACCGCCGCTTACCCCCCAGAATCGGGCGATGCACAAGCGCAACCTGAGCGAAACCGACATCTGCGACCGCTTCATCACGCCGGCCCTGCGCCAGGCGGGCTGGCTGCCGGAGCGGATCCTGCGGGAGCATTCGTTCACCGATGGCCGCATCATTGTGCGCGGCCGGCTGGTGAGCCGGGGGCGGCGCAAGCGGGCTGATTACCTGCTGGTGCATGAGGGTGTGCCGCTGGCGGTGATCGAGGCCAAGGACAACAGCCAGGCCATGGGCGCTGGGATGCAGCAGGCCCTGGCCTATGCCGAGGCGCTGCGCACGCCTTTCGTGTTCGCCAGCAACGGCGATGGCTTTGTTTTCCACGACACCACCGGCCAGAGCGCGCAGCGGGAAAGCCAGCTGGCCCTGGAGGCCTTCCCCAGCCCGCAGGACCTCTGGCGCCGCTACAGCCGCTGGAAGGGGTTTGGCCCGGAGCAGGAGAAGGTGGCGCGGCAGCCCTATTACGACGGCGGCAGCCGCAAGCAGCCCCGCTATTACCAGGTGAACGCCATCCAGGCCAAGGTGGAGGCGATCGCCAAGGGGCAGAAGCGGCTGCTGCTGGTGATGGCCACCGGCACCGGCAAAACGTATGTGGCCTTTCAGATCATCTGGCGGCTCTGGAAGGCGAAGTGCAGGAAGCGGGTGCTGTTCCTGCCAACGCGTGACTTGCTATCGGTTTACCCCGGATTCGTCAGTCTCTACGCCACCTAGGCGATCCAGTGTGATGACATCTGGCGAGACACTTGCGTCATGCTTGGCTCCCCCATTGCCAATGGGCCTCGCTCGGTAACAAGGCCCTTCTTGAAGGAGATCGCTGATTCATTCAGAGGGACGACCCCGAAGGTCGAAGCCGATCTGGTGGCAGAGGGATTCGCAAGCTCCCCATTCTGGCGCGTTTGATGACCAACGGCAGCGTCGATGCCAATGCCATGCTGTTCTGGGATGGGCTCGAGGCCAACCTGAATCCACGCCTGATCCAGCACTTGGCACCCTGCGATTGGACCTGGCGACGGCGGGAGTCTAGATCTTTGTAGCCACCTATAGCCTTTCCCAAATCCGCATGTGGAGGCGTGGTGCGCCGCTGATCCAGTGGCATGGCCAAGCTTGTTCAGCCACGCCGTGCAGCCGGCACCGGCCCGTACTGGGGGGGCTCGGCTATGAGCAGTGGCTCCGCATGGCCCTTGAACAAGCTGATGCTGTGGTGCTTGGCGATCCAAGGGACATCAGCCAGGATTTACTATATGAGAATGGTTACGATGACATCGGTGAGATGGGTGGAGCCGAGCCGCAGCCGCAGCGTCCGGCGGCGGCCACCAGTTGTGCATCCGCAGACAGCAGCGTGGCCCCCTGGCGAAGGGCCAGGGCCAGATAGACGGCGTCGTAGACGCTGAGGCCCTCCCGCTGGCTGAGCTGCAGGGCCGCTGGGCACAGATCGGGGGTCGCCACGGTGCGCAGAGGCAGGTCCTGGAGGTCGCCGAGCATCTCCCGCGCTTCCTCCGGGCTGAGGAGATGGCGGCTTGCCTGTTTGGCCAGCACCGATGTGATCTCCAGCCAGCAGAGATCTGGCACAAGCAGCACCCCCTCGCCGCGGCAGCCACGCTCCATCACCGCCTCCAGACCCTCCGGCAGTGGGCCGTCGGCCAGATAAAGGCGCAACAGGGCGGAGGCATCGAGAACGTGGATCGGCTCCGCGGCGTGCACTTCAACGCTCACGGTCGGCACGCAGATCGTCGAGCACGTTCGGCATGGGCCGGCCGCGCAGGCGCTGCCGCCAGCGTCGCGCCCGCTCCATGGCTGCGGGCCGGTTCAGGCGCACCTCTCGCTCCAGCAGCAGCCGGGCCTGTTCCTGCATGCTGCGGTGGTTCTGCTCGGCGAGGCTGCGCAGGCCGTCGTACACGTCCTGGGGAATGCCACGCAGGCTGAGTGATGGCATCTGATGCTGCTGAATCCGAGATCAAGATGATATCGCCGTAGTTCGTAGTGCGGCGATAGGGCCCGCCTGCACCGCGCCCTATGTCGCCCGCCCCCTTCTCCCTAGGCTGGCACCATTCCACGCCGCCGCCGTGACCAGCACCGTCCCGCCCCTCGGCGCCACCGGCACCGCCCCCGATCCCGCCGCCCTCGCCCCCGCCGTGCGGCCCGATGCCCTCGGCCGCTTCGGCCCCTATGGCGGCCAGTACGTGCCGGAAACCCTGATGCCCGCCCTGGCGGAGCTGGAGGCCGCCGCCGCCGAGGCCTGGGCGGATCCGGCCTTCACCGAACGGCTCAACCACCTGCTGCGCACCTACGTGGGGCGCCCCAGCCCCCTCTATGAGGCCGAGCGGCTCAGCGCCCACTACCGCCGGCCCGAGGGTGGCCCGCGCCTCTGGCTCAAGCGGGAAGACCTCAACCACACCGGCGCCCACAAGATCAACAACGCCCTCGGCCAGGCCCTGCTCGCCCTGCGCATGGGCAAGAAGCGGGTGATCGCCGAAACCGGCGCCGGCCAGCACGGGGTGGCCACCGCCACCGTCTGCGCCCGCTTCGGCCTGGAGTGCGTGGTCTACATGGGCGCCGAGGACATGCGCCGCCAGGCCCTCAACGTGTTCCGCATGCGCCTGCTCGGCGCCACCGTGCAGCCGGTCACCGCCGGCACCGCCACCCTCAAGGACGCCACCAGCGAAGCGATCCGCGACTGGGTGACCAACGTGGAGACCACCCATTACATCCTTGGCTCGGTGGCCGGTCCCCACCCCTACCCGATGCTGGTGCGCGATTTCCATGCCTGCATCGGCCAGGAAACCAAACAGCAGTGCCACGAGGCCTTCGGGCGCCTGCCTGATGTGCTGGTGGCCTGCGTGGGCGGCGGCTCCAACGCCATGGGCCTGTTCCATCCCTTCGTGGAGGACACCGCCGTGCGCCTGATCGGGGTGGAGGCCGCCGGTGAGGGGGTGGCCAGCGGCCGCCATGCCGCCACCATCACCGAGGGCCGCGTCGGCGTGCTGCATGGCGCCATGAGCCTGCTGCTCCAGGATTCCGAAGGGCAGGTGCAGGAGGCCCACTCGATCAGCGCCGGCCTCGATTACCCCGGCGTCGGCCCGGAGCACAGCTACCTCAAGGGCATCGGCCGGGCCGAATATGCCGCCGTCACCGATGGGCAGGCCCTGGAGGCGCTGCAGCGGCTCAGCCAGCTGGAGGGGATCATCCCCGCCCTGGAAACTGCCCACGCCTTCGCCTGGCTGGACACCCTCTGCCCCACCCTGCCCCCCGGCAGCGAAGTGGTGCTCAACCTCTCCGGCCGCGGCGACAAGGACGTGAACACCGTGGCCGACCGGCTCGGCGACCGC
>JBILEP010000093.1:0-7225 GCA_044352045.1 Cyanobium sp.
AGGGGCACCATATTGGGACCATCGCTCAGGGCGTTGTCGGGATCGGGATGGACCTCCAGGAACAGCCCGTCCACCCCCACCGCCATGGCCGCCCGGGCCAGGGGCGCGACAAATTCCCGCTGCCCCCCGGTGCTCGTGCCCCGGCCTCCAGGCTGCTGGACGGAGTGGGTGGCATCGAAGATCACCGGGCAGCCCAGCTCCCGCAGCTGGGGAAGGGAACGGAAATCCACCACCAGGGTGTTGTAGCCGAAGCAGCTGCCGCGCTCCGTGAGCCAGAGGTGCTCCACCCCGGCCTGGCGCAGCTTGTTCACCACCTGGGCCATGTCCCAGGGGGCGAGAAACTGGCCCTTCTTGACATTGATCGTCTTGTCGGTACCGCGCACGGCCGCCGCCGCGGCCAGCAGCAGATCGGTCTGGCGGCAGAGGAAGGCGGGGATCTGCAGCACGTCCACCACCGCCGCCACCGGGGCGGCCTGATGGCTTTCGTGGATGTCGGTGAGAACCGGCAGGCCGAAGCGCTGCTTCACCTCCGCCAGCACCTGCAGACCATCGGCCACCCCGGGGCCGCGGAAGGAGTCGCCGGAGCTGCGGTTGGCCTTGTCGTAGCTGGCCTTGAAGATGTAGCGGATGCCCAACCGCTGGCTGATCGCCTGCACTTGCTCGGCGATCTCCAGGGCCAGGGCAGGGCTCTCGATCACACAGGGGCCGGCGATCAGGGTGAAGGTCATGACCAGGGGAGCGGCGAGCTGGGGGCGTCGGGTAGGGCCCAGCATGCCGGAAGCGCCTCCCCCCTCGGAGCCAGGAGGTGAGCGGGATGGCTCCGCCTCCGGCGACGTGTGGCGTCTGCCGTCTGCACGCCGATCCCATCGCCCGGCAGCGCTGGGAGATCGGCCGCCAGGGCTTCTGGCTGCTGCGCCACCATCCGGAGCCGGCGCCGCTGGCGGGCTGGCTGATCCTGGATGCCAGGCGCCATCTCAGCGGACCGATCGACTTCAGCCCCGCTGAGGCCAGGGACTGGGGCGGGGCGGTGCAGGCCGCCTCCAGCCTGGTGCGGGATCTGAGCGGCTGTGATCGCGTCTATGGCGTTCTCTTCGGGGAAGGGGCCCGCCACCTCCACCTCCACCTCATCCCCCGCCACGCGGGCGATGGGGCGACGGAGTCCTGGGCGGTGGCCGATCTCTACCGGGCGGTGGCCCAGGGGCAGCGCTCGGCGGCCGATCCCGCCGTTGTGGCGGCGCTGGTGCAGCGGGCCCGCAGCCTCTGGATCGGGGCAGGGGAGGGATCTACGCTCGCCCCATGAGCCAGCCCATCCCTGTGTTCATCGGCTACGACGCGCGCGAGCGCGCCGCCACCAATGTGCTGATGGACAGCCTTTACCACCACAGTTCCGCCCCCCTCGCGATCACGCCGCTGGTCACGCCGCAGCTGGAGCGCGCCGGGCTTTACCGCCGCGAGCGGGATGCCAAGCAAGCGACGGCCTTCTCCTTCACCCGTTTCCTGGTGCCGTCACTGATGGGCTATCAGGGTTGGTGCATCTTCCTGGATTGCGACATGCTCTGCCGCGGTGATATCGCGGCCCTATGGGCGCAGCGGGATGATCGCTTCGCCGTGATGTGCGTCCAACATCAGCACACCCCCAGGGAAAGTGTGAAATTCCTCGGGGAACCCCAGACCCCCTATCCGAAGAAGAACTGGAGTTCGCTGATGCTGCTCAACACCAGTCGCTGCCAGTCGCTGACACCGGAGTACGTCAACACCGCCAGCGGCCTGGACCTGCACCGCTTCCACTGGCTCGCCGGCGATCACGAGATCGGTGCGATCGAGGGTGGGTGGAACCATCTCGTCGATGTCCAAGACCCTGCCGCCGCTCCAGAGTCTCCCCTGCTGCACTGGACCCTCGGTGGCCCCTGGTTCCGGGAGCAGCGCACGATGGGCGGGCCGCTGGCGGCGGAGTGGTTCGCCGCCCGCGATGACGCCACACGGCTGTGGGATTGACGGCCATGGATTCGGCGATGCGCACGGTGGTCGCGGTGCCGGCGCGGCTGCAATCCTCGCGACTGCCGGGCAAGGTGCTGGCGGATATCGGTGGCAAGCCGATGCTGCAATGGGTGATTGAGGCCTGCCAGCGGGCGGAGAGCCCGGTGGCGGTGGTGCTCTGCACCGATGCCCCCGACCTGATCGCCGCGGCCGGGCGCTGGGGGTGCCAGGCCCTGCTTACCAGCCCTGCCTGCAGCTCCGGCAGTGATCGGATCGCCTCGGTGGTCGACGCGCTGGTGCACCTGGCCGGAGCCTCGGCGGCCAACACGCTGGTGGTGAATGTGCAGGGCGACCAGCCCTTTCTCGATCCCGGCGTGATCGATGCCATGGCCGCCGAGTTCGGGCGGCGCACGCCGCGGCCGGAGGTGCTCACGCCGGTGTACCGGATGGGGGCCGAGAAGGTGCACAACCCCAACGTGGTGAAAACCCTGGTGGCAGCCGACGGCCGGGCCCTCTACTTCTCCCGCGCCGCCATTCCCCATGTGCGGGGCGTGGATCCGGCGCATTGGCATGCCCATGCGCCCTTCTGGGGACATGTGGGCCTCTACGGCTACCGAGCGGATGTGCTGGCCCGCTGGCCCCACCTGCCCGCCTCCGCCCTGGAGGACACCGAGAAGCTGGAGCAGCTGCGATTGCTGGAGGCGGGGATCGGCATCGGCACCTTCCCGGTGGCCGAGGAGTCGTTGTCGGTGGATACGGCGGAGCAGCTGGAGCAGGCGCGGGCGATCGCCGCGGGTGCTGCCTAAAGGGCCAGAGCCCTGGCGCCGGAGATCAGTCATTGCGCTCGCGCCAGCCTTGGCTCTGCAGCTCCCGCCACAGGGGCGTGGGCCGCAGCATCCGTTCGGCCAACTCCCTCACGGCGCCGTGGCCACCGGAGCGCAGCAGCACCAGATCCGCCTGGCGGCGCAGGGGCTGGGCCGCGTCGGCGGTGGCCACCAGCAGCCCCACCTGGGGGCGCACGGCCAGGTCGTTGAAGTCGTCGCCGACGAAGGCGGTGGCGGCGGCCGCCAGGCCCAGCTCCGCCTGCAGTCCCGCCAGGGCTTGTGGTTTGTCGGTGGCACCCACCAGGCAATGGCGAATGCCGAGATGGCGGGCGCGAACCTCCGTGGCGCCGCCCCGACCGCCACTGAGCAGCGCCACCTCGATGCCGGCCCGTTGCAGCAGACGGATCCCCAGCCCATCGCGCACATCAAACCGTTTGATCAGCTCCCCCTGGGGCCCGTACCAGAGCCCACCATCGGTGAGCACCCCATCGACATCCAGCACCAGCAGCCGCACCCGCGCCAGCCGCTGCCGGGCCCGCCACCACCGCCAGCGACGGCGCAAGCGCCAGGGACTCCCCCTCACGGCGACGCCGTGGTCAGCCCCGCCTGCACCAGATCGTGCAGCCGCAGCAGGCCCAGCATTCGCCGCTCCCCGTCGGTCACCGGCAGCACGCTGATCGGCTTGCGCCGGTTGCGCTCCATTCGCTCAATCGCCTGCACCGCCAGGGTTCCGCCTTCAACGGTGATCGGATCGCTGGTCATCAGGTCGCCCGCCTTCAGCCCCTTCCACTCCTCGGGGCCGCGCTGCTGGAGGGCCCGGCGCAGGTCGCCATCGGTGATCAGGCCGTGGATGCGCTGCTGATGCACCTCATGGGCCACCCAGCCGGCCCCCATGCCGGCGGCGGTGAGGTGGGCGATCACCTCCGCCAGGGGGGTGCTGACCGAGAGCGGCTGCAGCCTCTCCACCGGCACCATCAGATCGGCGGCGGTGAGGGTGAGCTGCTTGCCGAGGGCGCCCGCGGGGTGGTTGAGGGCAAAGTCCTGGGGAGAGATGCCGCGGCGCTCCATCCACACGGCCGCCAGGGCATCGCCGATCGCCATCGCCACGGCGGTGCTGGCGGTGGGAGCCAGGTTGAGCGGGCACACCTCCCGGTCCACCGACGCGTCGAGCACCACGTCGCAGCAGCGGGCCAGGCTGGAGTGCAGCCGCCCCACCAGGGCGATGCGGGCCGTGCCGCGGCGGCGCAGATGGGGCAGG
The DNA here is from genome assembly GCA_044352045.1 of Cyanobium sp. Classification (GTDB taxonomy): domain Bacteria; phylum Cyanobacteriota; class Cyanobacteriia; order PCC-6307; family Cyanobiaceae; genus Cyanobium. The sequence continues at coordinate 4,060 of JBILEP010000093.1, forward strand.
ATCTCCAGCAGTTCTTCCGTCTCGCCGCTGTTGGAGAGCAGCAGGGTGACGTCGTCCGCCGCCACCACCCCCAGATCGCCATGCAGGGCATCGAGGGGATTGAGATAGATCGCCATGAGGCCGATCGACGAGAAGGTGGCGGCGATCTTGCGGGCGACGATGCCGCTCTTGCCCACCCCGGTGATCACCAGCTTCGCCCGGCTGTCGGCGCAGGCGTCGAGCAGGGCCAGGGCGCCCTCCACCTGGTCGGCGTCGAGCCGGCCCGCGCAGGCGGCGATCGCGGCGGCCTCCTCCACGAGGCAGCGGGTGAGGGCGGACAAGGAACCTCGGCGGAGCGGTGCGCCCATTCTCCCCACCGCGCCGGCGGGCCGGGCCGGCGACGGGGCACTGTGGAGGGATGGCCGCCCCCGCCCCGATCCCTCCCCCACTCGGCATTCCGCCGGAGTTGGCCGCGGCGCTGCTGCGGGCCGCCGGAAATGACCGCCTGGCCCTGGTGGGCGGAGCGGTGCGCGACTGGCTCCTGCATCGGGTGCACAACGATCCCTGGCGGGGTGTGCCGGACCTGGATCTGGTGGTGGAGCCCGCCGACGGGGTGGGGGCGCTGCCGGCGGCGCACCGGCTGGCCCGGGCGCTGCGTGAGTCCCTCGGGGCGGAGGGCCTGCCCTACTACCAGGAGCACGCCGCCTACGGCACGGTGGAACTGGAGGTGCGGCTGGCCGGGGGGCCGTTGCTGCTGGACGTGGCCAGCGCCCGCCGGGAGACCTACCCGCGACCGGGCGAGAACCCGGTGGTGAGCTTCGGCCAGCTTGAGGACGACCTGGCCCGGCGGGACTTCACGATCAACGCCATGGCCCTGCGGTTAGAAGCGGATGGCGGCGGCGACCTGCACGACCCCCATGGCGGGCGGGCCGATCTGGAGCGCCGCCAGCTGCGGTTCCTGCATCCCGACAGCGTGCGCGACGATCCCACCCGGGTGGTGCGGGGGGCCCGCTACGCGGCCCGCCTTGGCTTGCGCCTGGCCCCCGAGGCCCAGGCGCAGCTGGAACGCACCCTGGCCGCCTGGCCCTGGGCCTGGCGGCTGGGGGATGCCCCCGGCGCCGCTCCGCCGGCGCTGGGCACCCGCCTGCGCATGGAGCTGGAACTGCTGGTCGAGCGGGAGGCCTGGCCCCGGGCCCTGGCGGCCCTGCAGGCCTGGGGCGGCCTGCGGCTGCTGGATGGAGCGCTGCAGGCCGACACCAGCTGGAAGCGACGACTGCGCTGGGCGGCGCGGCTGCAGCTGCCGCTGCTGCCGGCCCTGCTCGCGGGGGCGGCGGAGCCGCTGGCCCTGGCGGAGCGGCTGCAGGTGCCCCATCGCCACCACCAGTTACTGGCGCAGTTCCTGCGGCTGCGGTCGCGACTGACGACAGCGGCAGAGCAGGGGCTGCCCAGTGACCCAGCCCATTGGTGCGACCTGCTGGAGGCTCCTGGAATGGGGCCGGAGGCGATCGCCCTGGCCCTGGCCTGCGCCATCGGCCCGCGCCGACCCCTGCTGCGCTGGTGGTTGCTCTGGCGCCATCTGCGGGGCGAGCGCAGCGCCGCCGAACTGATGGCCGCGGAGGGCATCGCCCCCGGCCCTCGCCTCGGAGAACGGCTCCGCCAACTGCGCCGCGAACGGCTGGTGCAGGAGAGGCCCTGAGGGGCCTCGGCCGACGGCCGCGCTGACTACCATCCGCTGCGGCTCCTTCCCCCCAGCGCCGCCATGACCAGCCTCACCGTCCTGAAATTCAGCTCCGAGGACTGCGGGACTTGCCACCGCATGAGCAACTACGACGCCAAGGTGGCGGAAGAGCTGGGGCTCACCTTTGTCAGCGTGATGCTGCAGGACACCGACACCTACCGCCGCTACCGGCAAGTGCTGCTCCGCCAGTACCCCAACAAGGACGGCATGGGCTGGCCCACCTATCTGGTGGTGAGCCAGCTGGAGGAGGAGTACGGCGGGGAGTTCCTCATCCACGGCGAGGTGAAGGGCGGCATGCCCAAGGGGGATTTCCGCGAGCGCCTGCATGGGGCGCTCCCGGAGAGCTGAGGGGGCCGTCGCCTTCAGCTGCCGTAGCCCTCGGGGTTGGCGCTCTGCCAGGCCCAGCCATCCCGGCAGATGTCGTCCAGGCCCCGGCGGGCCCGCCAACCCATCTGCCGCTCCGCCTCGGTGGGATCGGCGATGCTGATCGCCGAATCGCCGCGGCGCCGCTCCACCAGGTCGCAGGGAATCGAGCGGCCGCTGGCCCGCTCAAAGGCCCGCACCATCTCCAACACCGAGTGCCCCTGGCCGCTGCCCAGGTTGAGGGTGAGCAGCTGGGGCGGCTCGCCGAGCATCAGGTCGAGGGCGGCACGGTGCCCTTCGGCCAGATCCATCACGTGGATGTAGTCGCGGATGCCGGTCCCGTCGGGGGTGGGCCAGTCGGAACCGTAAACCATCAGCCGGGGCCGCAGACCCACCGCCACCTGGCTGATCAAGGGGAAGAGGTTGTTGGGGGGGCCATTGGGGTCTTCGCCAATGCGACCGCTGGGGTGGGCGCCGACCGGGTTGAAGTAACGCAGCCGGGTGATCCGCCAACCCGGTCCGCTTGCCGCGACATCGGCAAGCAGGTGCTCGACGGCGGCCTTGGTCTGGCCGTAGGGATTGATCGGCCGCAGCGGGGCCGTCTCGGGGATCGGCACCCGATCCGGATGGCCATAGAGGGTGGCGCTGCTGCTGAACACCAGGGTGCGGCAGCCGGCAGCCTCCATGGCCTCCAGCAGGCAGCGGCTGCCGGAGACATTCACATCCCAGTAGGCCAGGGGCTGGCGTACCGACTCGCCCACGGCCTTCAGGCCGGCGAAATGGAACACCGCATCGATCGGACCGGGGTGGAACACCCGGCGCAGGTCGGCGGCCGAGCGCACGTCGCCGGCGATCAGGGTGAAGCGCGAGGGGGTGGGCTGGGTGCTCCAGCGCCCCGGACCGCACCGCTGCCAGCCGGAAAGACCAGCCAGTTCGGCCACGCGGCGCAGGGATTCCGGTCCGCTGTTGGCGAAGTTGTCGAGCACCACCAGGTCGTGCCCGGCCCGCAGCAACTCCAGGCAGACATGGCTGCCGAGGAAGCCGGCGCCGCCGGTGATCAGCACGTTCGCCAAGAGCCCGGCCCAT
>JBILEP010000094.1:0-7197 GCA_044352045.1 Cyanobium sp.
GAAGTCGCGGCCCAGGCCGATGTCGACGGGCCCGCTGCCGGTGGCGAGGATCTGATCGAGGCCGTCATCGGCGGCGCCGCTGTCGGCGTAGCTGTCGTAGCCCTCGAACGTGTAGGGGCGATTGTTGTACCAGGTCGGGTCGGATCCGCTCACCAGGTAGGTGTCGCCGCCGCCGCCGCCATCGAGGCTGTCCTCACCGCGGCCGCCGCGGATCAGATCGGCATTGGCGGTGCCGATCACCACATCATTGGCGTCGCCGACATCGATCAGGAAATTGCCGCCGCTCAGGACGACGTTGGAGAAATCGAGGTTGTTGACCTGCCAGTTGCCGAGCAGGGTCACCCGAGCGCCGCCCTCGGTGGCATTGACGATCTGCTCGATGCCGCTGGCGGCGGAGAAGTCGCGGCCCAGGCCGATGTCGACGGGCCCGCTGCCGGTGGCGAGGATCTGGTCGATGCCATCGTCGGTGGCGCCGCTGTCGGCGTAGCTGTCGAAGCCGCTGAAGGTGTAAGGCTGATTGGCTGAACCGTTGGGGTAAAGGCCGCTCACCAGGTAGGTGTCGCCGCCGCCGCCGCCATCGAGGCTGTCGTCACCGCGGCCGCCCTGGATGAGATCGGCGTTGGCGGTGCCGATCACCACGTCGTTGCCGTCGCCGGCATCGATCAGGAAGTTGCCGCCCACCAGGGCGACACTGGAGACATCGAGAGTGTTGGCCTGCCAGTTGCCAAGCAGGGTCACCCGGGCGCTGCCCTCGCTGGCATTGACGATCCGCTCGATGCCACTGGCGGCGGAGAAGTCGCGGCTGAAGCCGATATCCACAGGGCTGCTGCCGGTGGCGACGATCTGGTCGAGGCCGTCATCGGCGGCGCCGCTGTCGGCGTAGCTGTCGTAGCCCTCGAAGGTGTAGGGGCGATTGTTGTACCAGGTCGGGTCGGATCCGCTCACCAGGTAGGTGTCGCCGCCCCCGCCGCCATTGAGGCTGTCATCGCCGCGGCCGCCGCGGATGAGATCGGCGCCTGCGGTGCCGATCACCACGTCGTTGCCGTCGCCGGCATCGATCAGGAAGTTGCCGCCCACCAGGGCAACAGCGGAGACATCCAAGCTGTTGGCTTCCCAGCTGCCCACCAGCCGAACCTGGCTGTTGGTGGTGGTGGCATTGACGATTTGTTCAATGCCGTTGCTGGCGGAGAAGTTGCGGCCCAAGCCGATATCCACAGGCCCGCTGCCGGTGGCCACGATCTGGTCGACGCCATCGCCGGCGGCGCCGCTGTCGGCGTAATGGTCGTACCCGTTGAAGGTGTAAGGGCGATCGGCGTACCAGGTGGGGTCGTAGCCGCTCACCAGGTAGGTGTCGCCGCCGCCGCCGCCATTGAGGCTGTCATCGCCGCGGCCGCCCTGGATCAGATCGGCGCCTGCGGTGCCGATCACGGTGTCGTTGCCGTCGCCTGGATTGATCAGGAAATTGCCGCCGATCAGGGCGACCGTGGAGAAATCAAATACGTTCGCCTGCCAGTTGCCGAGCAGGGTCACCCGGGCGCCGCCCTCGGTGGCATTGACGATCTGCTCGATGCCGTTGCTCGGACCGAATTGGCGCAGGCCGATGTCCACCGCCCCGGCGCCCTGGGCCAGGATCACATCCACGCCGCTGCTGCCGCTGTCGGCGTAGCTGTCGTACCCCTGGAAGGAGTAGGTCTGCCAGACGGGATTGTCGGGATTGGCGCCGCTGGCCAGGTAGGTGTCGCCGTCTTCTCCCCCGTCGAGGTTGTCGTCGCCGAAGCCGCCGTCCAGCACGTCGGCGCCGACGCCACCGCGCAGGGTGTCGTTGCCCCAGCCGCCGTCCAGCAGGTCGGAGCCGCCGAAGCCGTCCACCACGTCATCGCCGCCGCGGGCGAGCACCTGCTCCGCCTCGCCGTTGCCGGCGATCGTTTCGCCGTTGTCGCTGCCGAGCGTGAGGCGGCGGTTGGAGAGAAAATAGTTCACCCAGCCGGAGACGTCGCTGAGCGACTGGTTGGTGTCGCCGTCCTCGTTGAGGAAGTTGTCGCCGCGGATTTCGAAGCCGTAGTGATAGATGCCGTCGGCGACGGTGTTCACCAGGTTCTGGCCAAAGAACTGGGTGGTGGCGCCGTCGTTCTGGATTTTATGGAAGCCAGTTTCCTCGCCGTTCTCATCATCACCGTGGTGGAGAACGAAGGCCGAATAGCGGTTGGCGCGCACCCAGCGGTTGATCGTCCGCAGGTCGTTGCGGCTGATCCAGCCGTCGAGATTGACATCGGTGGCGGCTACCGCCTCGAGAAAAATGCCGTTGAGGGCGTTGGCGGCGGCCAGGCCGTCGTTGATGTCCAGGGCGGACGTCTGCTTGGCAAGGCCGGGATCCAGCCGGATCCAATCCACCAGGCGATCGAGACCGCTGCCGGTGGTGGAGGGATCGCCGTAGTAATAGGTGATCCATTCGGCCACATCGCTGACGCGGGCATTGGCGTCGCCGTCCTCGTTCTGGAAACGCCCGTCGGCGTTGATCGTGAAGCCGATGTGATAGATGCCGTCATAGATGGTGTTGACGGCGTTCTGGCCGAACAGCTGGGTGGTGGCGCCGTCGTTCTGCACCAGGTGGTAGCCGGTTTCGACGCCGTTCTCGTCATCACCGTGGCGTTCCACGAAGAGGGCGTAGCGCGCCGGATCGCTTTGGATCCAGCTGTTGATCCAGGTCACTTCCGCGGCGCTGAGGCGGGTGTCGTCGCGATCCGCGTGCCCCTGGGCGTTGAGGGCGGCGATGCCGTCCTGGATCAGCTGGTTGAGGTCGTTGGCGGCCTGGGCGCCGCCGCTGATCTGAACCGGGGAGATGGAGGCCTGCAGGCCGGGATCCGCCACGATCGTTTCCACAATGCGATCGAGGTCGCTGCCGCTGGTGGCCAGATCCCGCTTGAGGAGCGTGAGCCAGCGGGCCACATCGGTGAGGGTGGCGTTGTCGTTGCCGTCCTCGTTGGTGAGGCGGGTGCCGTCGGCGCTGAGCGGAAAACCGATGTGATAAAGGCCGTCGAGCACCGTGTCGATCAGGGCTCGGCCGTCGAAGCGGCGGTTGCCGCCATCGTTCTGGATGGTGTGGAAGCCCGTCTCGGTTCCGTTCTCATCGTCGCCGTGCAGCTCCAGAAAGAGCTCCAGGCGCTCCGGGTGGTTCTGGTCGCGGAACCAGGCGTTGAGGGCCACGATGTCGGCAGCCAGCAGCACCCGCTTGTCAAGGGCGTTGATCGCCCGCAGGCCCTCGGCGATCAGACGGTTCAGCCCGTCCGCCGCGGCGATGCCGCTGCTGATCGAGCCGGCCTCGTTGGCGCCGGCCAAGCCGGGATCGCGGGCGATCCAGCCGAGGGTCTGATCCAGGCCGCTGTTGCTGCCGCCCACGGGCTGAGCGAGGTAGGCGGAGTAGCTGGTGACGGAGGTCATGGTCGCAAGGGCAAGGGAGCGGGAGAGCTCGGAAGGAACCGGCGGTGGCGGCCGCCTTGACCTGGGACTTCATGCCGATATCCCAGTTCCGTAATGTACGGCGGATCGGGAAGGATCCCACCAGGCTCGGCGGGGAGTCTTGACGAATCTTCCTTAAAGTCTGCTGAGTCCGTTCCGAGGTCCCGGGGCTTCGCCGGGCCCAGCACGGCCGCCGTTCGTGGCCGCCGTGGGAGGCAGCCGTTCCCCCAGCCGTTCCGCCGCGCCCCGGTTGTCGATCACCACATCCGCCAGGGTCCGCTTGCGCGCCAGCGGCCACTGGGCCGCCAGCCGCGCCCGGGCGTCCCCCTCCCCCAGCCCATCGCGCTCCATCAGCCGCCGCAGCTGCTGCTCCTCCTCGCAATCCACCAGCCACACCTCGCTGCACAGCCCCTCCAGCCCCGCCTCGAACAGCAGCGGGATCATCAGCACCACCACCGGGGCCGCCGCCAGCGCCGCCAGCTCCCGCTCAAATCGCTGCCGCACCAGCGGGTGCACCAGGTCCTCCAGCCAGCGACGCTCCGCCCCATCCGCGAACACGATCCGGCCCAGGGCGGCCCGATCCAGGCTCCCCTCCGGCTCCCCCGCCACCGCCGCCCCATAGCGGGCCAGCACCGCCTGGGTAGCCGGCAGGCCCGGGGCCAGGGCCTCGCGGGCGTAGCGATCCGCATCGAGCAGCGGCAGGCCCCGCGCCGCCAGCAGCGCCCCCACGCTGCTTTTGCCGCTGGCGATGCCGCCGGTGAGGCCGATGCGCCGCTGCCCCCCCCGCCAACGCGGCCGGGCCAGGCGCTCCAGCATTGCCGGCGGCCCCAGCTGCTCCAGCGCGAACCGCTCCCCGTAGCTGGCGGTGGGCTGCTCCGAGAAAAAGCGGCTGCGGCGCGGCGGGCGCAGCCGTTGGCTGAGGTTCATCGCCCGGCTGCGGGCCCGCAGCACCGCGCGCAGCAGCGCCCGTCGCCAGGGGGGTGCCGCCGGCCATTGCAGGGCGCCGGCCACCTCCGGCTCCAGCAGACCCCGCAGCCCGGCGGCCAGGCTCGGCCGCAGGGGCTCCGGCCAGTCGGCCAGCAGCATCCCCAGGGTGGCCTCGGCGATGCGCCGGTTGCTGGCGGCGGGGCGGAACGCCTCGCGCTCCACCCGCCGGTTCAGCGCCATCAGCGCCTCCAGGCTCTCCGGCAGATCCGCCAGGCCCATGCGCCGCCCCACGTGCCGCCAGAAGCGGAAGAGCGCCTGCCGCTCCCCCTCCCGCAGCGGCCGCCAGCCGTAGCGCTCCAGCCAGCGGATCGGCTCGGCCACGAAGGTGGAGAGCACGTAGAGGAAGTCGGCGTTGGCGATGGCGTAGCTGCCGTGGATGCGGTTCATGCGCCCGATCACCGCCGCCCCCTCCGGGCTGTCCGGGCCGTGGCGCAGCAGCTCCGCCACCATCAGCCCGGTGTCGTCGTAGCGCTTGCGGGGCCGCTGCTCGAATTCGCCGCTGCGCTGCAGCAGGCCGGAGATGGAGGGCACGCAGAAGGTCTTGAGCAGGGCCAGCTCCAGGGCGCGGGTGAGGTCCCAGGGGAAGGCGTAGCCCGCCAGCCGCTGGCAGGTCGCCAGCGCCTCCCCGTCCAGGGGCTCCCCGTCCAGGGGCTCCCCGTGCAGGGGCTCGCCGGTGGGCGGGCCGGCGTCCGGCGGGGCGGCCATGGGGGGAGCGGCGGCGGCGTTCCAGTCTGGGCTGCCGCGGCACGGGTTCAGGATGGGCCCAGCTCCCCTGGCGGCGTGACCCATCCCTGGCATCCCATCCCCGGCGGGGTCACCGCGCCCCAGGGCTTCCTGGCCGCCGCCCTCACCGCCGGCCTGAAGGCCTCGGGCCGGCCCGACCTCTCCCTTCTGCTGGCGCCGGCGGGGGCCGTCTGCGCCGGCTGCTTCACCACCTCGCGGGTGCGGGCCGCCTGTGTCGACCTCTGCGCCGAGCGGCTGCGCACCAGCGGCGGCCGGGCCCGGGCGGTGCTCACCAATTCCGGCCAGGCCAACGCCTGCACCGGCGCCCACGGCCTGGCCGACAGCCTCACGGCCACCGCCGCCCTGGCGCGGCGACTTGGCTTGCCAGAGGTGGAGGTATTGATCTGCTCCACCGGGGTGATCGGCGTGCCGATCCCGATGGAGCCCCTGCTGGCGGGCCTCGATCCCCTGGTGGCGGCCCTGAGTGAGGAGGGCGGCGATGGGGCGGCCCGGGCGATCCTCACCACCGATCTGGTGGACAAACAGATCGCCCTGGAGGCAACCCTGGGGGGCCGGACCGTCCGCATCGGCGGCATGGCCAAGGGCTCCGGGATGATCCACCCGGACATGGCCACGATGCTGGGCTACCTCACCTGTGACGCCGGCCTGCCCGCCGCCGCCTGGCAGGCGATGGTGCGGCGGGCGGTGGAGCGCAGCTTCAACGCCATCAGCGTCGACGGCGACACGAGCACCAACGACACCTTCCTGGCCTTCGCCGCCGGTGCGCCCCTGGCGGAGGAGCACTGGCCGCTGCTGGAGGCGGGGGTGACGGCGGTGGCGGCGCACCTGGCCCGGGCGATCGCCCGCGACGGTGAGGGGGCCACCTGCCTGATCGAGGTGCGGGTGAGCGGTGCGGGCGATGACGCCGGCGCCCGCGCCATCGCCCGCACGATCTGCGGCTCGTCGCTGGTGAAGTGCGCCATCCATGGCCGCGATCCCAACTGGGGTCGCATCGTGGCTGCCGCGGGCCGCGCTGGCGTGCCCTTCGACCCGGAGGCGGTGGCCCTCTGGATCGGCGAGCACCAGCTGATGGCGGCGGGCCAGCCCCTGCCCTTCGACCGCCCCGCCGCCTCGCGCTACATGGCGGAGCGGGCCGCCGGCGCCTACCTCCAGGACGACACGGTGCTGATCCGGCTGCGGCTGGGCGACGGCCCGGGCGAGGGGCGCGCCTGGGGTTGCGACCTCTCGGATCAGTACGTGCGCATCAACGCGGATTACACCACCTAGGCCTGGCTCGGCGCCAGCTCGCCTGGGACTCTGCGCCGCTGCGCTTAGGGTGTCCTCTCTGTTCCGGCAGGCAAGCCGCGGCATGGTCACGGCCCCGTCCTCCCCCTCCGGATCGCGGCTGCGGTCGCCGCTTCGCCGCCCTGTCCGCTGGGGCTGGCCGATGTGGCTGTTCGTGGGAGCGTGCTTCGGCCTCGGTTACGGCGTCACCCAGCGACTGATGCGCCTCAATCCCGGCGCCGTCTGGCAGGGCAGCCAGCTGTTCGGCGTCAAGCCCTTCCCCGGCACGCCCCTGGGCGCCCTGCGGGAGCGCTTCGGCAACGACGCCATGGAGATCCGCGGCGACCTTGATCTCCTGGAGCTGGAGCGCAAACGCAAGGAGGAGGAGCGGGAGGTGGCCCGCCGCGAGGCCGATCTGAAGCGCCGCCAGGGGGAGGAGGAACAACGCCGGCAGCTGGAGGAGGAGCGGCTGCGCCTGGAGCAGATCCAGCGGGAGTCGGCTCCCGCGCCGGAACCGCCGGCCCCCGCCCCGATCGAATCCCCGCTGCTCTCCCCACCAGAGATCCGCTCCCAGCCGCCCCTCCCCTCCCCCGACGCCCCCCAGCCCTGATCCCCGCTCCGCCCTCGGAGCGTCCCCCGGATCTGCCACAGTTCGCCCATCCCGCCGGTACGGCCATGAGTGCGCCGCAATATCTCCTCCAGGCCGCCCTGAACCGTCTCGGTGCCCGTTTCGGCAGTGGTCTGGCG
>JBILEP010000095.1:0-7181 GCA_044352045.1 Cyanobium sp.
ACATGCCACTTCTTTCGTCACCACCCAGCCCCCGGCTGCATCCCCCTGCTCACCTGCCAGCTGCACCAAGGCCTGATCGCCCACGGCGAGCACATCACCCACCGCTGCCCGGGCTGGACGGAGAACTTGCACCGCCAACGGGGCTGGGCACCGGAGGTGGCGTAACCCGCTCGGGCGGCCCCATCGCTAAGGCCTCAGCCACAGGCCCAAAAAAAGGGCCAACAACGGGGTGATCGGGGTGGTGGCACTGGAGGGAAGTCCTCCGCGCCCACCGCGCCATGGCTCCCACCGCCTCACGCTCCGGCCGCCTCTCACCCGAGGAGAGCCTCGTGGCCTCCCTCATCCAGCTGATGGAGGCCGGCACCGCCCCCTGGCGCCGCGACTGGGACAGCGCCGGCGGCGGCCATCACCTGAACCTGATCTCCGGCCGGCCCTACCGCGGCTCCAACCCGGTGCTGCTCACCCTCGGCATGCACCTGCGCGGCTCCTCCCTGCCCTGGTGGTGCGGCTTCACTGAGGCCAAGGCCCGCGGCCTCCATCCCCGCCGTGGCTGTCGGGCGGTGCATGTGCTGCGCCCCCTGCGCCTGCCCCCCCGGGAGGAGGTGCCGGACGGGGAGACGCCAACCCCGCGGCCGGCGGCGATCCGCTTCAAGCCGGTGGCGGTGTTCAACGCCGCCGATCTGGAGGGGGAAACCCTGGCCAGCCTGCTGGCCGAGCGGCGTCGGGCGGCAAACCTGGCGATCCGGCCGGAACCGGAGCGGCTGCAGTCGGCGGAGGCGGTGCTGCGGGCCTGGCCGGTGCCGGTGCGCCATGGCGGCGATCGGGCCTGCTACCTGCCCAGCCTCGATCGCATCCAGCTCCCGGATCGCGACGCCTTCCACTCCGCCGCCGCCCTCTATGCCACCTGGGCCCATGAAGCGATCCACTCCACCGGCCATCCCAGCCGCCTGGGGCGTGATCTCAGCGGCTCGCCATCAGCGGGGGAAGCGGCCCTCAAGGCCTACGCCCGCGAGGAGCTGGTGGCGGAACTGGGGGCGGTGCTCCTGGGCGACCGGCTGGAGATCGGCAGCGATGGCATGAACCATGCCGCCTACCTCAGCCATTGGGTGGAGCTGCTGCGGGAGTCGCCGCGGCTGCTGCTGCAGGTGCTGGGGGAAGCCCGTCGGGCGGCCGATTTGATCGCCCCGGAACGGCAGGCGGATCCACCGCAACACCCAGCCCCTTCTTGCTGATCGGGGCTTATCGAAGCCCCGCAGAAACGAACGCTGCCTGAAGACATCCACAAGCCATCAGTCCCTCACCTCCAGCGCCCGGGTGCCGCTGCGCCGCAGCAGATCCCCCAGCACCAGCAGGTCATTGCCGTGGATCAAGCCGATGCAACCATCCGTGCCGCTGGCCCGCCCCCGCCCGGCGCTCGGGTCGTGGTGGATTCCCAGCCCCCTCCGGGCGCTCGGGAACTGGGGTTCCAGGCCGATCCACACAAAACGACCCAGCTCCGGATCGTCTCCCGCACCCACCGGCTCGATGTCGGTCACCTGGTACCGCCCCCGCGGCAGCGGCGCCCGGCTGCCCAGCCGCTCCCGATCCGCCTGCTGGCGGCCCGCCCGTCCCACCACGGCCTCGTAGCTGCGCAGCGGCTCCCCCGGCAGGGCCAGCTGCAGCTCCCAGATCGGATCGCCCGTCAATGGCAGGCTGCGGGGCGTGCGCACCAGGGTCATCTGACCCAAGGGGCCCACCACCGGCGCCGGCGGTTGCGCCCCGGCGGGGGCGGCCGGGGCGAGCAGCGCCAGAGCGCACATCCAAGGGGCCAGGCGCACGGGGAACGGGCCAGGGGTGGGGCGCCGATGTTGGCGGCGCTCCCGCCCCACCACAAGGGGGGTTCGGCCCTGCAGCTCAGTAGGCGATCGTCATCGGCAGGCCCAAGCGATCCCGCTCCACGACCCCTTCCGGCAGAACCACCGCCTCGCCCCGGGCGAGACGGGCGGCGCTGCGCAGCAACGCCAGGGCATCAAGGATGTCGTCATCGGCCACCTGGGTGCGCCGGAACCGTTGCCGCACCGCGGCCCACACCCCCGGAAACTCCCGCTCGCACAGGGCCAGCCGCTCGTCGCGTCCCTCGCGGCAGCGCTTGCCGTGGCGGAGGGGCTCACCCCCGTTCCAGTGGAGGAAGGCCAGCTCCGGATGCACCTCCCGCACCCGTTGGGCAAGCTCGGGCCGCTGGCGCAGCAGGGCATCCACCTGGCGCACCTTCGGCAGGATGTGCCAGGTCTGCAGGCTGAGGCCCCGCCCGTCGAGGCTGCGGCTGATACGGCAGGCCTCCGCGTGGTCGGCCGCCGCCAGCACGGGCCGTGGCGGCGCGGGAAACACGCTGCTGCGCCGCGGCCCCAGACGCCGGCGCGCCTCCTGGTCACAGCGACGGGCGGGACCCTCCCCCAGGCCGATCGGGATGTCGATCGCGCAGATCGCCTCGTCGGCCCCGGCCGCCAGCCCCTCGGCATCCAGCACCAGCTCGGCCCGCACCCGCCGCCAGGGGCCGGGGCTGCCGTCGTCAGGGCGGCTGAGCATCAGCCAACCGGCGCGGCAGCCATCGATGCCCCGCAGGCTGGGCTCAGACGCCATCCGCCTCGGCACCATCCCGATGGATCGTGACCAGGGCCGGGGCGAACAGGAACACCGTCTCCGCCAGCCGCTCCGACTGGCCGTCCATGGCGTACACGCCACCGGAGACGAAATCGATCGTCCGCTGCGCCTCCTCCGGCTCCATCGCCCCCAGCTGCAGCACCACCGTGCGCAGCCGCTGCACGGCCTGCACCGCCGCCATCGCGTCCTCGAATCGGGCCGGGGTCATCACGACCACCTCGGGGGACCACTGCCCAAAAGGGGTTTCCATGGCAGGGTCCTGGCCCAAGGCCATCAACATATCCGGAGTGCGCCGCCAGCCGCCGCCATGGAGCCCGCCAGCCCCGCTCCACCGCCCTGCCGTCTGCGGGACACCGGCCTGGCCCTGCGGCACTGGCCCGCCTGGCTGCTGCGGGAGGGGCCGGGTGCCGCCCTGGAGGCCGCGGCCCTCGAGCGCCACCTGCGGGAGGAGCTGCCCTGGGCCCAGCCGCGCGTGCGGCTGCACGGCCGCGAGCACGCCGTGCCTCGCCTCTGCTGCTGGCTGGCCGACCCCGGCTGCGCCTACCGCTACAGCGGCATGGAGCATCACCCCAGCCCCTGGAGCGCGCCGCTGCTGCGGCTGCGCCACCTGCTGGAGGAGCAGCTGGGCTGCCGCTTCAATTCGGTGCTCGCCAACCGCTACCGCGGCGGCGACGACGCCATGGGCTGGCACGCCGACGATGAACCGGAACTGGTGGCGGACGCCCCGATCGCCTCCATCAGCCTCGGGGCCAGTCGCACCCTGCGCTTCCGGCCGCGGCCCGGCTCCGCCGCCGCGGGCCGCCCGGCCCTGGCGCTGGAGCTGGCCGATGGCGATCTGCTGGTGATGGATCCGCCCACACAGCGGCACTGGCAGCACGCCCTGCCCCGTCGGCGGCGGGTGAGCACGGAGCGGCTGAATCTCACCTTCCGGCTGGTGCGGCCCCGCTGAGGTGGGCCGCTGAGGGCAGGCCCGGGGTCAGGGCAGCAGGGCGATGGCATCGATCTCCACCCGCGCCCCCTTCGGCAGCGCCGCCACCTCCACACAGGCCCGGGCGGGGGAGACCCCGGCACCAAAGGTTTCCGCGTAGATGGCGTTCACGGCGGCGAAATCGGCCAGGTCGGCCAGGAACACCGTGGTGCGCACCACATGCTCCGGCCCGCAACCCGCGGCCGCCAGCACCGCCCGCAGGTTGGCCAGCACCTGGCGGGTTTCCTGCTCCACATCGCCATCGCCCACCATCACCCCGCTGAGCGGATCGAGGGCGATCTGGCCGGAGCAGAACAGCAGCCCAGCGGCACGCACCGCCTGGTTGTAGGGACCGACCGGAGGTGGCGCGGCATCGGTGTGGATGGGCGTTTGGGTGGGTGGGGCGACGGGGTCGGTGGCCACGGACGTGCCCCTCACGATGGAAAGATGAGGGGTGAGCCTATGTCCTTCCCCATCGACGAGCACCTGCGGCTCCAGGATCTCTGGCACTGCTACCCGGGCAGGTCGGAGCAGGAAGCCACCCTGAGGGGGATCGAGCTGTCGCTGCGGCAGGGCGAGCTGGTCGGCCTGCTCGGTCCATCCGGCTGCGGCAAGACCACCCTGCTGCGGCTGATCGCCGGCTTCGAGCGGCCGTGGCGGGGACGGATCCTGATCGATGGCCGGGAGGTGGCCGGTCCCCAGCGCTGGTTGCCGCCGGAGCGCCGCGGGGTGGGGATGGTGTTCCAGGACTACGCCCTGTTCCCCCACCTCGACGCCTGGGGCAACGCCTGTTTCGGGCTGCGCCGGGGCCAGGATCGAAGCCGGGTGTCGCGGCTGCTGGATCTGCTCGGTCTGGCGGAGCTGGCTCAGCGCTTCCCCCACGAACTCTCCGGCGGACAGCGACAGCGGCTGGCCCTGGCCCGGGCCCTGGCGCCGGGCAGCTCCCTGGTGTTGCTGGATGAGCCCTTCTCCAACCTGGATGTGGAGGTGCGGCTGCGGCTGCGGGCCGAGCTGCCGGGAGCGCTGGCGGAATGTGGAGCGGGCGGCCTGATGGTCACCCATGACCCCGAGGAGGCCCTGGCGATCTGCGACCGGGTGGCGGTTCTGGGGGAAGGACGCCTGCACCAGTGCGCCTCGCCCCAGGAGCTGGTGCGCGCGCCCGCCTCGGCCTTCGTGGGCCGCTTCGTGCTCCAGGCCAACCTGCTGCCGGCCCGGCGGGCGGGGCAAGGGGTGCTCACGGCCCTGGGCACCCTGGTGCCCGAAGCCGGAGAGATTCCCGCGACGGAGCACCTGGAGGTGCTGCTGGCGCCGGAGGCCCTGGAATTGGAAACGCTGGAGCTGGAGACTTCGGCCGCCGGGGATGCGCTGGTGCTCGGTCGGGAATTCCAGGGGCGCGACTGGATCTATCGGGTGCGCTGTGGCGGCGAAGAGCTGAGGGTGCGCCTGCCGCTCTGGCACAACTATCGCCGCGGTGAGCGGGCGCAATTACGGTTAAAACCTGGCGAATCTGCACTTCTTTACCCTGGATGCCTGCGGCTTAAGGCTGTATAATGCACTGAAAGCAAAACGAACCTTTTCCCCGGTTTTCAAGCTCTTCAAGGTGAACGACCACTCAGCTTTACCTTCGGTGAATGATTCACTAGAGCCCACTGAAGGGACTGGGGAAAGTTTGCGCTTCGCCCCAGACGACACCCTCCTGGAAGAACTGCTCGAATCCGGCTGCTGCCAGAGCGACGATCCCGCTAGCGACCTGCAAGGGTGCTGTGAGCACATCGCTTCCCTCCTCCGCAAGCTCACCGGCTCCGCCATCGCCGTCGTCTGCCTTCTCGACACCCCCAATGCCGATCGCGGGATCCTGCGCGCCTGTGTGGGCCTGCCCGCCGATGGCGAAGCGGGCGACGAAGCCCGGCGCTCCAGCCTCTTCCAACTCAGCGCCCAATCGATCCTGCAGCGCCAGCCCCTCTCGGTCGCCGACGCCCAGAAAGATCTGCGCCTGCGCCACCACGCCGCCGTGCAGGACATTCCCCACGTGCGCTTCCTGCTCTCCCATCCCCTGATCGCCCCCGATGGCCGGGTGCTCGGTTACCTCAGCTGCCTGGATCCACAACAACGCATCCTGCCGGATCCAGGCCTGGCCAGCCTGGCTCGCCTAGCCGCGCTCGTGGTGCGCCGTCTCGAGCGCCGGCGGCTGCAGCGCCAATTCGCTGAGGCCGAACGCTGCACCGATCCCCCCCAGACCCCGCCCCTGCCCGCCCTGCTCAGCCGAGAACAGATCACCCAGATGCTGGAGTCCTCCTTCCGGCTCGGTCTCAACAGCGGCTACGCGGTGCTCCGCTGCGAGGTCAAGGATCACGACCGTCTCGGCGCCACCCATGGCAGCCAGGTGGCCGCCATGGTTCTCGATGAGATCGCCCGCAAGCTGCTGCAGGCTCTGCCCGCGGAGGCCTCGGCGGCCCGCTTCACCGATGCCGAATTCCTCGTCCTGCTCCCCCATGTGCACCGGGATGCGGTGGCGGCGGGCACCGCCCGGCGGCTGATCGATCTTCTCTGCGAGGACATCCACACCCACGACCACGCCATCCCGATCACCATCGCGATCGGCATCGTCATGGTTCAACCCCATCACCACAACGCCGCGGCCGTGATCGCCGACGCGGCGATCGCCCGACGCATCGCCAGCCGCTCCATGATCAGCCAGTTCTGCTTCCTCGATGACCAGAGCCGGCGCAGCGTCAGCGACGACTACACCCTGGAAGCCAGCCTCCGCGATGCGCTGCGCCTGAGCGATCTGATCCCCTTCTTTCAGCCGATCCTGGATCTGGCCACCGGCCAGGCCCTGGGCTTCGAGGCGCTGGCCCGCTGGCCCGGCACGGGCAGGGACATCACCCAACCCGGCCAATTCCTGCCGACGGCCCAGCGCAGCGGCCTGACCGGCGAACTCGATCTGCAGATCATTCGCAAGGCCCTTGATGCGCTGCCGGCCCTCGGGGCCTCCTCCCAGGGCCGCGCCATGGTGATGAGTCTCAATCTCTCCGCCCAGCTCCTGGGCAGTGCGCTGCTGCGCACCCAGTTGCTGGAGCTGCTCTCCACCCGCAGCCTGCCGATCGGCTGGCGCTTGCAGGTGGAGATCATCGAGGAGGGCCTTCAGGATCTCAGCGCCGATTTCGAAGGCTTTCTCAAGCGGCTCGCCTCCCTGGGCGTGGATATCGCCATCGATGATTTCGGCACCGGCTACTCCTCCCTCTCCCGCCTCAACGCCCTGCCGATTCAGATGTTCAAGATCGACCGCAGCTTCGTGCAGAACATCAATCACGATCTCACCCCCAGCAACCAGCTGCTGCGCACCATCAATGCCCTGGCCCTCGACCTCGGCCTGGCCACCACCGCCGAAGGGGTGGAGAACGAAACCCAGCGGGAGTGGTTGCTGGCCAACGGATTCCCCTACGGCCAGGGCTTCCTTTTCGCTCCACCGATGCCCCTGGGCGAAGCGATCGCCTGGCTGCGCCACTCCCACAAGCCCAGCCCGCCCCAGGGGCCGAAGGCGCCAGCCCCGCCGGCCGAGGGCTGGCGCCTT
>JBILEP010000096.1:0-7140 GCA_044352045.1 Cyanobium sp.
GAGATCCACCCAGGTCACGTCCTGCTCCAGAAAGCGCCGCAACAGGTGGGGCTCTCTGGAGCCGAGGGTGAGGCGGCAGTGGGCGAGGAGCACCAGCACCTGCAGATGCTCGATCTCCTCGTGCTGTTGCAGCAGACGGAAGGTTTCCGCCGCCAGGCGGCGGTGGAAACGCCGATCGGCGTGCATCTGCACCTCCAGGATCACCACGGGCCTCTGTTCGCTGCCGCTGGGGTGCTGCCGAGGCCAGAGCACGCCATCGGGGTGGTGGGCCACCTTTTTGAGGGTGATCGGCCGGAAGGTATAGGCCGTGGTGGCACCCGTGTCCGTGTCTGCAGCCCCAGTGGCTGCCAGCCCAGGCAGGAGCTGACACACCAGATCGGGCAGGGCCCGGAAGACCTCGGAGTACCAGTGATCGCTGTGCAAGGGAGTGGGGCAAGGGGCGGGAAAGGATGGCGCCCCACAGATCCAGTGCCACCGCCTGCTACCCCCCTGGCGGGAGTGAAGCCAAGGTCAAACCTTTCCTTGTTCGTGGCTGCTTCCATCTTCAGGGGTACAGCATCCTGAAATGCCAGCATTTCCACCATGCTTGTTGAGGCAAATCCCTGCGTTTCTGCCCGGCTCCACCCGAACAACCCTCATCCCGTCAGCCCCACCAGCCACGCCCCTGCCGGCACCACCGCCACCGCACCCCGCCGCTCCCGCTGCCGGGCATCGCGCACGATCTGGCTGGCGGTGGCCTCGGGGAACTGGCCGGCAAAGCGCAACAGGGCGCGGTGGGGGGTGGTGTCCGCCAGCTTGCATTCCACCAGTTGGTTGACCGCGCCATCGACGCTGAGGCAGAAGTCCACCTCGGCGCCGTCCTTGGTGCGGATGTAGTGAAGCCCGGCCTCACAGC
Organism: Cyanobium sp.; assembly: GCA_044352045.1. Lineage (GTDB taxonomy): Bacteria > Cyanobacteriota > Cyanobacteriia > PCC-6307 > Cyanobiaceae > Cyanobium. The sequence goes on from JBILEP010000096.1 coordinate 896, forward strand.
CGCGGCTGTCCGCCAGCTGGTGCGCCCGGTGCTGCAACAGAACCGCCACGGCATTCTCGAAGCGCACGCCCCCGTCCCCCTTCACCAGGCCCGTGTCGTTGAAATACACCTTCGGGGCCTGCAGCAGCGCTCGGGCGATGTTGCGGTGCCAGGGCTGCACCACGATCACCACATAGAGCGCCGCCAGGATGTCGAGATAGCGGCGCAGGGTGGTGGGCGACACCGCCAGATCACGGGCCAGCGAAGCCAGCGACAGCGGTGAACCCACCCGCTCCCGCAACAGCTCCACAAACACCCGCATGGTGTTGATCTCCTGAAGGCGGGAAAACTCCAGCACGTCTTCCCGGATCAGGTCGGTGCTGTATTGGCGCCGCCAGCGCTGGGCGTCGTCGGCCCGCTCCGCCAGGCAGGGCTCCGGGAAACCGCCCCGCTCGATCAGGTGCAGCAGGCCCTGATCGGAGGAGGCGCCGCTGTGGGCGCACCACTCCCGCAGCGACACCGGATCGAGATGCAGATGCAGATAGCGCCCCGCCAGCGATTCGCCGGACTGGCGGAAGGTGTCCATCCGGGCACTGCCGGTGACGAGCAGACGCTGGCCCTCCGGCCTGGCATCGATCACCCCCTTGAGCCAACCCTTCCACTCGGGCATCTTGTGGATCTCATCGAACACCAGCAGATCGGCCCTCGGGTTCCAGCTCTGGCGAAGCAGCACGGCCCGATCGGTCGGCACATCCCAGTTGAGGTACTGGGGATCGGCCTGGCCCTCCATCACCTGCCGCGCCAGGGTGGTCTTGCCCACCTGCCGCGCCCCGGTGAGCACCACAGGCTTGCGGGCCAGGTCGCGCCGGAGCTGACCCTCCAGCTCGCGCCGCATCCGACCAGCCGTCTGCATTCTGGGAAAAAGTCGCGACTAATCATCATAGGGCTGGCAGAAAGTCGCAGTCGGCACCAGCTCCCATTGCGGTGGGGGCGGCGCTGTGGCTGCTGCGCGGCGGCTTATCCGACGCATACCCCCAGGGGCTGCCGCAACATGAACCCAGGTTTCCGCGTCTGTTACCTCCCCAGGACTTGTTTCTTTACCCTTCAACCCCTTTCATCGTTGCAATCTGCTTTTGGCTTGGGGCTGTTGGTTGTCTGCTGCTGGCTGTTCCGGGATGGCGTTGAAGCGGCTTCGATACCTTTACTTGGTTCCGGGGTTGGCCGCCCTCAGGCTTCCAGTAGCTCCAGCCACGTTTGCAAATCCTCAGCACCCTGAAAATCCAGTAGCGCCAGGGCCAGCTCTTCCAGCTGCGCCCGGCTCAGGGTTCCGATGCGGGTGGTGGTGGCGGCACTGAGGGATCCGCAGCGGCGCTCCAGCTGCCGTAGGGCCAGAGCGGTGGCCTCGCGGCGGCGGCCTTGCTCCACTCCCTGCTCCAGGCCCAGCTCCAGGCCCTGCTCCACACCCTCCTGGCGCCCTTCCGCGAGGATCTCTTGAAAGGCGCGGGTGTGGCGCCAGAAGTCTTTGGAGATGCCGAGGGTAGCCATGATTTGCGAGGAGGAGAGACCTTGAAAGCGTTCGGAAAGAATAGGCAGGATCAGCTCGATCAGATCCGGCCGCAGCGCCAGGATGCGCTCCGCGCACGGTCCGAGTTCCGCTTCTTTCTGCACCGGCAGGGTGAGCAGAGCGAGTGAGGGATCCAGATCCGCTTGGCGGGCGAGAGCCTGAAGATCCACCCAGGTCACGTCCTGCTCCAGGAAGCGCCGCAACAACAGGGGCTCCCTGGTGCCGAGGGCCAGGCGGCGGTGGGCGAGGAGCACCAGCACCCGCAGATGCTCAATCTCCCCGTGCTGTTGCAGCAGACGGAAGGTTTCCGCGCCAAGCCGGCGGTGGAAGCGCCGATCGGCGTGCATCTGCACCTCCAGGATCACCACCGGCCGCTGCTCGCTGCCGCCGGGGTGCTGACGGGGCCAGAGCACGCCATCGGGATGGTGGGCCACCTTTTTGAGGGCCACGGGCCGGAAGAGGTAGGTGGCGTCCCGTTCGGCTTCGGTTTCCAGCCCGGGCAGGAGGCGACACACCAGATCGGGCAGGGCCCGGAACACCTCGGAGTACCAGTGATCACTTGCCAAGACAGGGGCTGCAGGCGGTGGAGCGGGGCGCGGGTCCCTGAGATTCAGTGCCACCACCTGGCCACCGCCGCCTGGCCGCCACCGCCATCGGCGCGAGAGGGAGCGACCCTGCCACAATGCCGGCAACCACAGGCCAACAGCGAGGCGTGTTCCAGCCAGCCCCCGAGCGCCGGCATGTGTTCATCAGCTACACGCGGGCGGATCGGCCCTGGGTGGACAAACTCCAGCGAATGATGGCGCCCTGGCTGCGCGGCAGCGGCCAGGAGCTGCGGCTCTGGGATGACAGTCAGATCGTTCCGGGCACGAAATGGAGGGAGGCGATTGAGATTGCCCTGGCAGAGGCGAAGGTGGCGCTGCTGCTGGTGAGCCACGAGTTTCTGGACTCGGCATTTGTGATGAATGTGGAGGTGCCCAAGCTGTTGGCGGCGGCGGAAGCGGAGGGGGTGCGGGTGCTGTGGGCATGCCTCAGCCCCTGCCTGGTGGAGGACACGCCGATCCATGCGTATCAGGCGGTGCTGCCGCCGAGCCAATACCTCGCCGGCCGTGACCCGATCGGGGAACTCGAGGCCCTGAAGACGATCGCCAGGAGCATCCAGGCCGCTGTGGCTGAGAACCTGCCGTTGCCGGCCCCGGCCGCGCCGCCAGCGTCCTCCATCGCTCTGGAGCCCGTGTTGGTGACCACCGCCCAGCTGGTGCGGGTAGGTGATGGCTGGCCGGTGGAGCGCCGCCGTCTGGAGGTGCGGGGCCGGCGGGTGGAGCTGGGTGATGGGGTGAGCCTGCCGCTGATCGCGATCCCGGCGGGGGAGTTCGTGATGGGTTCCCCGGTGGATGAACCGGAGCGCCGAGAGAGCGAGGGCCCCCAGCACCGGGTGCGGCTGGAGGGGTTTCTGATGGGGCAGACCCCGATCACCCAGGCCCAGTGGCGTGCGGTGGCGAGGCTCGTGCCGCCGCTGGGGCAGGGCTGGAAGCGGGAGTTGCCGCTCAATCCTTCCCACTTCTCAGGCCAACCCGACAGCGACCAGCGACCGGTCGAGCAGGTGAGCTGGCTGCACGCGATCGAATTCTGCCGTCGCTTAGCCGCGTTCACGGGCGATGTCTACACGCTGCCGAGCGAAGCCCAGTGGGAATACGCCTGCCGGGCGGGTACAACCACACCTTTTGCTTTTGGGGAAACCATCACCCCAGATCTGGCGAATTACAACGCAAATTATACCTACGCCAATGTCCCAATCGGTGAGTATCGAGAGCAGACCACGCCCGCGGGGATGTTTCCCGCTAACGCCTGGGGTTTGCAAGATATGCACGGCAACGTGTGGGAATGGTGCTTGGATCATTGGCACGAAAATTACGAAGATGCTCCCTTTGATGGGAGCGCTTGGTTGAATACGGATGCCGATTTAAGCGGTGCGACGAGGCTGCTGCGCGGCGGCTCCTGGGGCAACGACCCCGGGTCCTGCCGTTCGGCCTTCCGCCTCCACGGCCGGCCCGTCATCGCCGACGTCTTCGTCGGTCTGCGTGTGGTCTGCCTCCCCCAGGGCCCTTCCCTTAACCCTTAAACTCTCAATCCCTCAACACTCGGCTGTTTTTAGCCCTGGCTGTTGGGTCGTGGCTGTTGGTTTGTGGCTGTGGGCCGGTGGCTGTTCTGCGCCGGCGCCGTAGGCGCCTCGATTTCAAGGCGATTCATGCCCAGCCGTCCTCCTCTGTCCGCCAGGCTTTCTCCTTGGCTTTCTGCCGCCTGTACCTGGCGTTTTCTTGCCATGGCCTCTGGCCGACGGCGTCTACAGCTGCTTGGTTTCATTCTCGATCGGATCGATCTCGCGCACAGGGAGCCAATCGAGCGTCGATCAGAACGACCGCCACCGAGACAAGGATGAGGGGGATGACCCACTGCTGGGGGATCGGGATGGGGCGCCCGGCGAGGAAGAAGTGGTCAACGCAGGAGAACAGGGCGATCAGGCCGGGCCAGGGCCGGGGTGAGCCTGTTCAGGAAGGCTGCCGGGTCATCACAAAACTGGCCTGGCGCAACCCGTTGGTGGGCGACGGTGCCAGGGGAGTCGAAGCTGCGGTTGCGGGGCCAGAGGTAGAGCTTGCCCCGTTCAGCCATCGGTTTCGGCCGCTCGGCCAGATCGCCAGCCTCCAGGGAGGCCAGGTGGGCGTAAGCCGTGTTGAGGGCGTCGATGCGGCGGCGGGCCAGCCACTGCGACAGGGCTTCGCTGACCAGGGCCGAGCGGTTGGACCCCTGGGCATCCAACTGGGCCAGTAGTCCATCCTCCAGCGAAATGCTGATCGAACGGTTCGCCACGGCGCTAACAGGAATCTTGTTAAGCATCCTAGTGGTGCCGCCAGCCCTTCGTCCAAGCGCCCAGCCCCATCGCCCAACGCCAGGATTTGCCGCAGGCCTCCTACAGCAACGACCCCTGATGCTCCTGCGGCGCCAATTGCGGCGCGGCCTCGTTCTGCTCATCCGCCTCGCCGGCCTTCACCTCCAGGGCCTGTTCGATCACCCGATCGGTGAGTGTGTCGAAGTAGGCCACCAAGGTGCTCTGCAGGTCGAGGAATTCGGGCCAGAGGGTGTCGTTCATGAAGCGGCGGTTGAGGCGCGCCATCACGGTGGTGCGGCGCTGGCCGCGGTAGCGGTAGGGGCGGATCCCGTAGCGGCGCAGCAGGGCCACGAACAGGTGCCGCGACCACTGATCCGACAGCGAGAAGCGGATTTCGATCGGTGGCTCTTCGGCCTCCAGCTCCTTCAGGCGGGCCTGGATGCGCTCGCGGGCCCGTTCGGCCGCCTGCCGCTCCCCCTCGCTGCCGGGCCGGGCGTGGAGCGCCTCGATTCGGCGCAGTTTCTCTACCAGCTGCTGCTCGGGGCTGGGGCTGCCGAAGCCGGCGGTCGGCCTGGGATTGGGACGGCGGCGGCTGATGGGGGTCCCGGGCGGGTTGGGGGCAGGTTACGGAGGGAATCGCCCCGAACCGCCCCTCCGCTGCCGCCGCAACAGAATCGCCAAACCCCTGCGCCGCCCGGCGGCGTGACCCCACGAATCCGATGGCCGGCCGTTCCAGCCTCAACGCCAAAAACCTGGAGGGGTTGGGCGCCGCCCGGCTGGCGACCCTGCTGCTGGAGCTCACCGAGGGCAACGCGGCGGCGCGGCGCACGTTGCGGCTGGCCCTGGCGGAGAGTCGCGGGCCTGAGGAGATGGCGCAGGAGGTGCGCAAGCGCTTGGCCGCGGTGGAGCGCTCCAGCCGCTGGCTGGAGACCCGCGAGCGCGATGCCCTGTTGGCGGATCTGGAGCGGCAGCGGCAGGCGATCGCCGGAGCGATCGCCGAGCAGGCCCCCGCCCAGGCACTGGAGCTGCTCTGGCGCTTTCTGGAGCTGGCGCCCTCGTTGCTGGATCGCTGCGACGACAGCGACGAAATCGGCCTGCGCTTCTTTCATCGGCTGAGCGCCGATCTGGGGGCGGTGGCCTGTCGCGCCCGGCGGCCGCCGACGGCCCTGGCGGATCAGGTGGCGGAGGTGTGGCTGGGGCCCCATTGCCGCCAATACGAGCCGTTGATCGTCCACCTGGCGCCGGCGCTTGAAAGCGAGGGCCTGCTGCGGCTGCGGGCGCGGATGGAGGCGGAGCGCCCCGCCGAAGCCAACCCGGAAAGCTTCTGGGTGGAGGAGAACACCCCCGACCGGGAAGGGGAAGACGACGATGAGGATGGCGGCGTCTTCACCCGCAGCGACGTCTACGGCCACTACACCTTCTACGAACCCGACCACGACGACGAAGACGAAGACGACGGCTGGATCAGCAGCTTCGAACCCGATCGCCAGCAACAGGTGCGGCACGCCATGCTGGCGATCGCCGATGGGCTGGGGGATGCCCAGGCCTATTGGGCGGAGTACCGCGATCACCACCCCGCTGCCTTGCGGCGCCCGCGGATTGCGGCGCGGGTGGCCCGGCGCCTGGCAGCCGCCGGCCAGCTGGAGCCGGCCCTGACGGTGCTGGATGGGGTGGTGCTGCGGCAGGGGCTGCGCAGTGATGGCTACCGGCGCTGGCTAGACGTGCGCCTGGCGGTGCTGGAAGCCCTGGGACGGCGGCAGGAGGCGCAGCGGCTGCGGCGAGAGTTCGCCCTGGAGCGGCTGTCGATCTCCCACC